>JAIEKC010000252.1:0-2442 GCA_029064505.1 Acetatifactor sp. | reverse complement strand
TCCAATTTACTGATCGCTTCCGAGAAAGATGAACCGGTGCTTTCGGCGATGCAGTACGGTCTGGGGCACACGGTGGCATGGAATACGGATGTGACCAATCAGTGGACCGCGGGCTATGCGGGTGAGAATGACTATGTACAGCTCTGGAAGCGTGTGATTGATTACAGTGTGGGCAATGCCGCCATCGGCGAGGATGCGGTGGATGTGATGACTGCGGGAGGATACACCAATATCGTCTATGACGCGCTGGATTTCAGTGAACAGACTAAGGTGGAGGCAGTGTACACCGATCCCGACGGGAACACACAGACAGCGCCCCTTCACGCTACGGCTCCGGGGACCTATGAGGCGAAGCTGGACACGGATATCACCGGAATCTACAATATAAGCGTGAGGCGGATGGATGACGGAGATATCACGAACGCCGTAACAACGGCCATGGCGGTGCAATACTCGGATGAATACAAATTTGATGTGGGTACTGCGGCATTTATAGGCTTTGTGGAGCGCTATGGCAAGATATTGACTCCGGAGGAGAATTTCTGGCGGCAGAGACAGAGCCGGACGCGGGAGAGGCTTGAACTGACAAAGTGGCTGATCCTTCTGGCTGTTTTATGGTTTGTTATGGATATTGCGTTCCGCAGATTCCATTTCCTGCCTCAGGATACCAGGCTGTACCGCATGGCGGCACAGCGCCTGACGCAGAGCAGGTGTGGAGTCTCCGGTGCAGGGACAAAGCAAGGGGCGGCGAAGGGCAATGGCACGGATGCCGGTGTTGACGGAATGGCTGGCAATGACGAAACAAGCGATGACGCTTCTGTAAATACAGGAAGTTCTGCCAAAACAGATGCTTCGGAAAGCGTCGATTCTTCCGGGAAAGCGAAAAAGCAGAAGAAGTCTAAAAAGGCGGACAGTAAGCAGGAACCCCAGACATTAGATACGTCAGCTCTGTTAAAGAAAAAGGATCAGCGAAATCAGTAAAGATCATTGAAGCGGGCTGCCGTATATGATCGGATCCTTTGTTCTTGCTGAAATTTTGGCATAATATTAGTTAAAATGGAAGTATTAATGTCAGAAGAGGCAAATATGGAGAGTAAAATTTTGGCTTCAAAAGAAAATATATCGCTGTGATACATGAATGGTAAGATATAAGAACATTAGAGCGTGTTTGATCTTGCATCCCGCAAAGTGTGGGGCACATGCCGGGAAAGGCATTTTTCAAACACGCTCTGGTACGTCGTCCTGAAGTTCCTGTGCAGTTTTGCGAGATCTGCGAGCGCAAAAATGAGTGTTTGACTCATTTTGTGTGAATCATCTTCCTGACCGGATGGAGCACTGTCTGAAAATGACGGATGCGGGACATAATGGCTGATGTGGGGCTCAAATGTAAAGAGTATAATTCTCACCTCTGTGTTTTTTGTACTCCATATCCGAATAAAAATAGCCTTCGGATCCATTGCGGATTTTTCGAAGCGCAACTTTTGTCATTTCTGTGACGTCACTTCGGGTTAAGGCGTCTGATATCTCACAGAACAGTGCCTCACTGTTTTCCCGCATATCGCTTGCGGGTATCCCCTTTATGTCGTCCATCTCCAACAGCATGTACCAGGTCTTTCTATCGCAGCGGATACCTGCCATGCGTCTGACAGTTGCAGTGACTTTGGTCTCCTCATAGACCTCCCGCACGGCGGCTTCCTCAGGTAATTCATTTTCCTGACAAAACCCGCCGGGAATCAGCAGCTTCCCGTTTGCCCCGCCATAGGTGTGCCTTACAAGCAGAATTTGACTTTCTTTTCTTACAATACAGCCCACTGAAAAATTATAGTTATCGTTCATATCTTTGTTCCTTTCTATAGATGAGCAGCTCTCATATTTTGCATAAATCTGTGTGTTGCATAGAAATAGATTGCAATTTCTTTCCAGTTGCTCAGATATCTTTAAGAAAATTGTCCAATTCCCGGAAATCGTTTACGATATTGCCGAAGTAAGTTTTCTGATCTCTGTTAAACAGTACCGAATTTATTCCAAATTCCTGCGCTGTGGTTAGATTTCGGACGCTGTTATCAACGAAGATACATTCCTGGGGATCACGTTGTATGCGCTGAATGGCATAGAGAAAGATCCGGTTTTCCGGTTTACGTATATGAATCTCTCCGCTGACAATGCTGTCCTTAAAATATTTATGGAGACGATGCAATTCAAATAAATACTTACTCCATTCTTTCACTTCATTTGAAAGCAGGACAAAATCGTATTGTTCATGATTTTGTTCGGCAAACCACAGAAAATCCGGATCCGGCAGTGTACGCTTTTTTTCCATAAGAAATCATATGTCCTTTCATAAATGTGTATCCGGCTGTGGGGTGATCTGAGAAGAAATCTGCGATTTTAACATTCCGGTAACAGTATTCTTCGGCTTCTTTGCGGGATAAGCCATGGGAC
>JAIEKC010000251.1:0-1607 GCA_029064505.1 Acetatifactor sp. | reverse complement strand
GTTTTGCACAATGTCGTGAATATCCTTTGTTCTGGCAGGATCAAACTTGCAGATCCCGCCCAACCCTATGACATAGCCCCTGATCAGCTTGTTGCCGTTTCCGAAGGGAATGGTGACGCACATCCCCGTATCCAGCGTTTCCCGAAGCCTCTCCGGCACACGATACTGAAAGCTCTTATCCAGTTTTTCATGTGAGATGTCCACAATGACATCCGCATATAACTCTGTCACAGTTTTCCTCCGTAATCCATAAATAACATACTCCCTGAATCTCCCTCTCCCCTTTGCCGGATCTCTGCGAAGACCGCTTTTGCTGTTCCCCGCTTTTCCGACCGCATTTCTCTCCGAAGCCGGATCCTGTCTGTCATGATCCATCTCTTTGTGCCTGCCATTGCGGGAAGATTGCGCACAGACTCATGACAGATACACAGAGTATATCCCGGACATGGAACGCATGTCGTTCTGATTTGTGTGCAGCCGGCGGAAACCGTCCGCAAAAGCGGGTGCGGGGAAGATTCCCGCAGACAGCCCATAATGATCCGGGCAGTGCTGTAACTCAATAAGGCCTCCGTCAAATGTGCTCAAGTCCTTCGTCCAGAAGCTCCTTTATAATGACACGTTCATCCATGGGATACTTTTTCCCCCTGATCTCCTGATAATCCTCATGACCCTTGCCTGCAAGGACAATGATATCGCCCTCCTGCCCATGGGAGATCGCGTATGCGACAGCTTCCCTGCGGTTGCAGATCTCCACATAACTGCCGCCTGTCTTCGCCATTCCCACCCTGATGTCGTCAATGATCGCCTGGGGATCCTCATCCCTTGGATTATCCGAGGTGATAATGGTAAAGTCCGCAAGCCTGCCGCTGACCTCTCCCATCTCATAACGACGCTCCCTGGAACGGTTTCCTCCGCAGCCGAACATGCATACCAGACGATTGGGCCGATATTCTTTCAGGGTAGTCAAAAGACTTTCCAGAGCCATTGCATTATGAGCATAATCGATCAGTACAGTAAATTTATCGGAAACCCTGACTTTTTCAATCCGCCCTTTCACCCGGGCCTCCTGCAGAGCCTGCCGGATCGCGGATACCTCCACGCCGAAATGACGGCAGATCGCAACGGCGCAAAGCGCGTTATAGACGCTGAATTGTCCCGGCATGGATATTTCCGCGTCAAAATCCATCAGTCCCGCCACATGGAAGTCCACGCCCAGTTTCCCGGGTATGTGCACCAGTTTCGGATCCTCGGCACGAAGCATACACTCCTTACCCATTCCGTAGGTTTCCAGACTGCAGGTATGCCCTCTGAGCACCTGTTCCACATGCCCGTCATCGCCGTTCACAATCCCCACTTTACACTGTTGGAACAATAGTCCCTTACACTCCATATATTCTTCAAAGCTGGCATGTTCGATGGGGCTGATATGATCCGGCTCCAGATTGGTAAAAATTCCGTAGTCAAAGACAAACCCCTGTGTGCGGTGCAGCTTCAACGCCTGAGAGGATACTTCCATGACGACCGCATCCAGACCTTCTTCCACCATCCTTGCAAAATCCTGTTGTAGCAGAAGGGATTCCGGTGTGGTATTTTCCGCTGCAATATGT
>JAIEKC010000250.1:0-3849 GCA_029064505.1 Acetatifactor sp. | reverse complement strand
GTGTGCATCAACGTAACAGTTTGGTGACCTGTCTGAATTGTTACAGGCCCGGATCGTCATCATCAGCCGCAAGTGAAATCTGTGGAAATGTAGGAACTGCTGTGCTAAAATAGAACCATCGGAGAAACCGGAACAAAGAAACAGACTCTCGGAATCTCTTTGTGCCTGATCTTGCGGGAGATTTCGAGAGTCTGTAGAACAATACGGGAGGACTGTCATTGAATATTCATGTGAACCTGAAAGCCATAGGTAAGAAGAAGGCGTCTGTGAAGCCCGTTACCTGTCAGATCAAGGGTCATCCCGGCACATTGCGGGAGCTGATCCTGGCAGTGGCGGAGGCAGGTGTGGAGGAATATAACCGGCGTATGGAGGCTTCGGAACTGCTTTCCTGCCTGACCAGAGAAGAGATTGAGGACAAAGCCCGGACAGGTAAGGTTACTTTTGGAGTCAATTACGGGGAGAAAAAGGCTGAGCTGTCGGCGGCACAGGAGAATGCCCTCCAGTGCTTTGAGGATGGGATCTACCGGATCTTCCAGGACGGGGAACCTCTGGAGGCGCTGGACGAGCCGGTTTCGATCACGGAAGAGAGTGTGTTTACATTTGTCAGACTGACCATGCTGGCAGGAAGGACGTGGTAAAATGGCGGATTACGATCTGCAGACGAGAAAAGCGATCAGCGACAGGCTGAGGGAACAGAGAGATAAGCGGATGCAGAAACTGACTGCAGGCGAGAGAGAACTGGCACATGAGATTTTGTATGGGGCCAACAGCGGTCGGCAGACAGACCGGATCATAGAGCTGTTCCGGGCACGGAGGGAGATAAAGCCCTCCCAGTGGTTTACGGGGCAGGGGGCTGTGCCCGGCGGCCATGGTCATAAGGAGCTTCTGGATGTTTTTGTTCCCGCAGAGTATCAGGAATCCTATCTCTATATCATTGACAAGCTGAATCAGTTCCCCTTTTCCTGCGGGTGGCGTAGAAGGACATTGCGCACCCATGGGTACTGGGCACAGATCAGTACGGCCCTTTCCCTTTTGAATGCGTATGAGAATTTGTTTTACTGCGGACAGCGGCTGGAAGATTTCATCTGCCGCCGTCTGGACGAAGAGATGCTGGACTACATCGGGCATGAGTGGGGATTTACCCGCCAGTTCAGCCTGATCTATGCGGCGGAGATCGACAGGGGGAATCAGGCGGTCATTGATGCTTTTAAGGAGATCATACTGAGCGAGAGCAATTCGGCCTACCTGGACCGGGAGATGATACTGGGGATCCTTCGCTCGGATCATAAGGAATTACATAAGCTGATGTGTGACCTTCTGCTGGCCGCAAGACTGCAGGAAGGACTGCGTCAGGCTGTCTGCGAATCCATGGATGAGGGTACCAGGGAGTCCTTCATGGCGCTTTTGCAGGTCATTGAGGAAAATGACCTGATTCGCTATTCCTCCGTGAAGCGTTCCGTGTCCGTCTGGATCGGCATCTTTAACGAGAACAGTGTGGACAGGGTGACGGGAAAGCTTTTAGAGCTTATGGGGAGGTGTCTGCGGGACAGGGAGCTCTGCCGGGAGCTGTTAAAGGGCAACGACTCCGTTGCCATCGTTGTGGCCCTGTGGGCATTGGGCTTTGACGAGGTGGAAGACGCCATAGAAGCCATGAAAGGGCTGATAGAGCATGGAACCAAAAATCAGAAGCTGACCGCATCCTACTATAATAACATGCTGTATGATACCAATCTGAGAATAGAGGCAGCCCGGAAGGTGGTGATGGAGCACACGGAGGATCTGGAACTGGTAGCTGCCTTTATGCCTGCTTTTAATCTGAATCTCAACGATCAGATCACCGGGCTTCTGTATCAGAAGCACACACTCAGGACGAACGAGGCGACAGCGCCCCGGAAGCCGGTTCTGACAGACTATTTTCAGGACCGGGAGGAGGCGGAGCTCTGGTATGAGAAATTCCGTAGTATCTATGAGAGACTTCCCAAAAAGGGCGTGGTCTATGACCCCTGTATCTTCCCATGGTACCGGGTGGAGATGAAGCCCTCGGAGGCGGTGCGCCAGATGGCCTTCCTGGCCTATGTGCTGGGGGATGAGGAAAAGATCACCGATGCGGCAGGTCTGCTGAGTGAGGTGCCCCGTGACGGTTATTACAGCGAGCGCGCGGATCTTCTGAATCTGCTGCTGTACAACCCTGTGAACAGGACCCAGAGGGAGCTTCTGATCACCTATATGGGGAATGGGGAAGAGTCTACCTCATCCAGGGCCATTTCGCTGGTGAAGAGGCTCACACTGCAGAAAGAGGATTACCGCCTGATGGAGGATATGCTGCGGTTCAAGCGCAGCCAGCTGAAAAACCAGCTTCTGGAGTTCCTGATGTCCCAGGAGGACGGGGATATGGAGGAATGCCTGAGACGTCTGGTGAAGGATAAGAACGGGGAAAAGCGCGCCGCAGGTCTGGATCTGCTGCTGCGGCTGTCCGGGGACGGGGAAAGGAAAGAATTCTATTCCAGGGTCCGGTCTCTGGCGGCGGAGATCGCAAATCCCACGGACAAGGAGAAGGTTCTGCTGGAAGAGATCCTGGGGAAGGATGATAAGGCAGACCGGGAGCGGAAAGGGTATGGCATCTATAACCCTGACGCACCGGAACAGTTCCCGGAGCCTGAGAAGGGTAAGGATGTGCTTCTGCAGTGCGTCTCCCTGTCGGAACAGGAGATCATCGATAAATTAAAGAAGCTGGATGCCATCTTCCGGGATAATAAGGATTACGAGTACGAGGCGGCCAACGGGGAAAGGCAGCTGCTGTCCAACGGGTATGTCCGCAGGAAAACGGAGAAGGATCCTTCCAACGTCGGCGGCTGCGACTACGGCGGGATCCGGCGTCTGGAATACTTCCCCCTGGAGAGGGAGCTGCGGGAGTTTTATGAGAAGGAGATAGGCAGCTGTTCCGTATTGATACAGATGGATGCCAGGGTTTATTGGAACAATGAAGATATTCACCAGTTTGAGACCGCGCGGATGTTTTATAAGGCTGTGTTCGGGAAATGTCCTTTTAAGCCGCTGCCGCTGCAGTTGGAATATCCGAACCATGTGCAGGGGGCGCTGTGGAATTACCGCTGTGAATTTCAGGACAGAGTATTTCTGCTCCAGGCCGGGGTGCAGGCAGCGCCGGCGCTGTGTAAGGTGGTCAACAGGGAAAATAAGAGCATGACCTACCGTTTTACCTGGCACACCGGGCGGACGGAGACCCGGACCATGTCAGTGGGAAATCTGCGGTTCATCAATCGCTTTATGGAGGGTCTGGGGTATTGGAAGACGGAAGGGGAATTCGCCAAAGCGTTCTATGCCGCATGGAGTCTGGAAAACCGGTGTGCCGAGGACCGGGAGAAGGCACAGTATCATCCCACTGTCCGGCACTATGGGTATAACATTTCCGGTGGCCAGGCTGTGACGCCCATAAAGCCATACTGGTTTCTGAAGGCATACCATCTGGGACTGGTTTCCAGGGATATTCTGTTCAAGGCAGTTCTGAATTATTTTGACAGAAGAGGCTGTCTTCAAGCCATCACCCAGCTTGTAAAAGGCGAGTACGGCAGATCTGCCAATCTGTCGCTGTGGCAGTATTTTTTCGGCGATGATATGGCGAAGGAGATTCAGGAGCAGGGGGAAGAACTGGTTGGCAGGGATACCTGGTGCGGCAGACTCATAGGGGAATTGTATGACGCCATTGTTCCCGTGATGCTGGATAAGGAGCTTCGCCGGGGCGAGGAACCCACGGAATTCTCCGAAGAGATGGGCGGGATCACTTATATCAGGGGAACGGAATACCTGATCCGGATTCTGAGGGCTCTTGGC
>JAIEKC010000025.1:0-3309 GCA_029064505.1 Acetatifactor sp. | reverse complement strand
TATTCCTCTACGTGTCGTGGGCTGGGAGATTTGTATTATAGACAGTTGCATAGGAGTCTTAAAGATGAAGGAATGTGGATTATTTACAACACAGGAAAATATTGAACGCATCAAAGAAGAAATGAAAATCCATCAGTGGTATTATAAATCCTATGAACATATCAAATCCGAAGTGGATCGTATGCTTCGCAAGGGATTTCAGGTGCCGAAAGAAAAGGGGTTTGTTTTCTATACACACTGTAAGAGAGACGGGGAAAGACTTATCTTTGATCCCTATCAGGAGGAGAATATTTGTCCCAAATGCGGTATGCGGTATACGGAGGAGAATTTTCAGCGGGCAAGACTGTGTAATTACCATCATTGGCTTTCACAGATGGCTGTCTTAGGAGGAATCGTATACCTCATATCGGAGGAAGATAAGTATGCGCAGCTGGTGAAGGATATTTTGTCGGACTATGCGGCATATTATTGTACCTACCCTAATAATGACAACGAATTAGGGCCTACAAGAGTCTTCCAATCAACTTATATGGAATCGGTGTGGCTTACCTATTTGGCAGGCGCTTATGATATGGTGAAGCATTGCCGGCTCTTTGGCAGGCAGGACGAAGAGCGTATCATAGACGGCTTATTCCGATGCTCAGCACAGGTTATAAGGGATTATGACGAGGGCCGTAATAACAGGCAGGCCTTTAACAATTGCGCGCTTTGTGCCGTTGCACTGCTCAGCCAGGATCAGGAGCTTCTGCAATATGCGCTAAAGGGTGAACACGGATTTACTTATCATATGACACGGTCAGTCCTGGAAGACGGCATGTGGTATGAAGGTGACAATTATCATTTCGCGACAGTGCCCTCCCTTGTCAATATGGCAGAGATGTGCCTGCACTATGGCATTAATTTATATGATAAAACCTATGGCGGACACAGTATTAAGGATTTATTTCAGGCGCCGCTCGTTTCCCTGCAGCCGGATCTGACGTTTCCGTCGAGAAAGGATTCGCCTTATCAGACTTATATAGGCCAGAGGTGGTACGCAGGACTTTATGAGGTTGCGTACAGGCGTTACGGGAGCAGGCATTTTGGGCGGCTTCTTAACAAAATGTATCAAAATGAGGCGCATTTTGACGGTAAGCTTAACAATGCAGCCGGGGTGATGGATATATTCCCCTCTGAATTGGCAGACCGGAGCAGACTGGACTGGCGGGGATTCTTGAATGCGCAGCCGGATTTGGGTAAGGAGACGGCGCTGCCTTATACGCAGAGCGTCACCATGCGGGGAACGGGACTTAGTATTATAAGACAGGACGAGGATCAAAGTTACAGCAGTCTGGACTATGGGCACTATGGCGGCGGCCATGGGCATCCGGACAGACTGCAGCTTACCTTCTTCGCCAAAGGCAGAAGATGGCTTACGGATTACGGAACGGGACAATATTATTTTGACAATCTGAAATGGTATCGCTCTACGCTCAGCCATAACACGGTGGTGGTAGATGGCGGCAATCATGAAGCGGTATGCGGAACGGAGACACTCTTCAAGGAAGAGAAAGAGTTCACGCTGGCAGAGGCCGTGGTGAAAGCCATTAAGCCGGGCGTGACCATGAGCAGAACGCTGATCAAATTCAGAGAAGGCCCTCTCTTAGATTATGTGGAAATGACCAGCCATGCGGAACATGACTATGATTATGTATTACATGGCAGTGGCGAACTGGAGTTGATGAATCAGGAAGCCTGCCCGCCGTTCCTGCCTGCTGCGGGGAGCTATGCCTTTTTGGAGGATGTGCAGAGCTTTAAGGTCTTAGAGGATGTACAGGCAGTTTTTCAGGATGGAGAAGGCAGACTCAGGCTGCATATGTTAGGGCAGGAGAACACCTTTGTATATACGGCCCGAAGTTATGGATCCCCCCATAAGCTGACACAAAGGTTTCCGCTGATCGGTGTCAGGACCAGAGCCGCCTGCTGCCATTTTGTTACTTTGCTGGAAGCGCTGGAAGGGGCAGAAGAGCGTAAAGCAGTGACATTCAAGCGCGTGTGTCAAAATGCCTGTATTCTTATGACAAAGGACAGGACTTACACAATAGAAAGAACGGAGAGGGGCTGGGAGATTCAGGTGGAAGTTCATAATGGCCCGGAACCGGAACCGGTCGTAACCTATCATTACAATGATACAACATGTGACTTTGATAAAGCGCAGTCTGCAGAAGAAGTAAGGGCAGAAGAAATAAGAGCAGAAGAAATAAGAGCAGAAGAAAAAGGGAAGAAAGCAGTTGTGCCGCTTGTACGGGAAAGCTATGAAGCGCTGTATGGAACCGCCTGGACTCCGCAGCTGCAGCTTTCTGAGGAAGCGCAGATCATACGGGCAGAAACATTCTGGCGAGGGGCAAAGGACTTATCGGCTTCGGCAATGCTGTGCATCATAGGGCAGGAGCTGGTAATGCGGATGAAAGTGAAGGACGATACTCCATGTTTTACGGGAGGGAAGTTTCTATTTGATAATGACAGTGTCCAGCTGTATTTCAAAAGAAGAAAAAGAGACCTTTACCAGTTTCTGGTGCTGCCGCAGACAAATGAGGGGTGTGCCTGTGTGCTGGAAGGCCGGGAACTGGCGCAGAACAGCGTAATCGGGGTGTCCAGTAAAGTGACAAAGGATGGTTATGAGCTTCTGATCAGCATTCCCTTTGCGGTGATCGGAGGGACGCCGGAAGACGGTGAGGAAGTGGAATTCGATCTGGTGATCAATGATCGTGATAAGGGAGTAAGACGGGATAAGCAGATGATCTGGTCGGGAGCCCGCAAAGGAGAAAGAACTTATTTAAAAGAGATCAAACACCCTGATGAGTGTTATGGAATCCTTCGATTTATAATATGTTCTACCAATTCAAGATGGCATGACGGGAAGTAAACACCTTTTGCCAAGAGAGTTTATGATTAGTTGCGTACGGATTATGGAGGTATCATTCGGAGCTTGAACTTGATGGTAAAAACTATGCAGGAATGAAATAATATTATATTAACTACTATCAATAAAAGCACTGTGATCTGAACATGGAGACCACAGTGCTTAAGCTAATTATTCAGCGGGTTCTCAGCCTTATAACATACAGTAGGTTGAATGATGGTAATGATATAGTTATGTTTATTTTTGAATTGTTTTCTGGAATTTTATCTTTCCATGGTCATGAAATGGAAGGTATGCTATAATCTAAATGTTTGGTCATAATCGTTTTAAGAGTATCTGCGCAGAGGTGGGCATGAATAAGCGTATCAAAGAAACCGCATTACAAAACAGCATAGAGGTGACCTGGC
>JAIEKC010000249.1:0-2425 GCA_029064505.1 Acetatifactor sp. | reverse complement strand
GTGGATCAACGGCGAGAAGGCGGGCGTCAGCGAGAAACCGGTGAACAGCTTTCTGTTTCCGTTTGAGAATATTGATGTCACAAGGCAGGGGGTTATTGAGGCTGTGGGCTTTGACGCTCAGGGCCGGGAAGCAGCCAGGGATGTGCTGTACACGGCGGGTGCTCCTGCGAAGCTGCGGCTGACCCTTCATACTTCCCCCAAAGGCTTCCTGGCGGACGGAGCGGACATCGCGTATCTGGATGTGGAGGTGCTTGACAGTGAGGGAAGGCTCTGTCCTCTGTGTGACAGCCGCATTGATTTTGAGACGGAAGGGGAAGCACAGTTCCTGGGCGGCTATAACAGCGGCCGCTTCAACGGCTATGGCAGGGAGGACAGTGTGATCCATCAGCCCTATGTCTATGCGGAGTGCGGAAATAACAGAGTATTCCTGCGTTCCACGTTCCGACAGGGAAGGGTGGCAGTGAAGGCGGTCATGGGCGGAGTGCCCGTGGAGACGGTTGCATGGGATAGTGTGGCAGTGGAGAGAAAGCCTTTAAGCCTGAACCGGCCCAATGTCTGGTATGCGCATCATCCGGAGGCAGTCCCGGCGAGAGAGGATGCATTCCCCGCTATCCCGGCGGCGGACGCTCTGAAATATGAGGCCCCGGAGCAGGATTACTGTAAGATACTGATCCGCGGGCAGGAGCCGGACAATGGCGGAGTGCCCAGTGTGAATAAGAACGGGAGCGTATGGGGCTCCGTGCTGATCATTTTGGACCGGATGCTTTCCACATGGAAGGACAGGGATCTCTTCACCTACGAATTTCGGCGTGAGAGCGGCAGGCTTACGGTCTGCTCCGGCGGGAATACCATTGTGGCGGAGGCCGGAAGGACGCATCTGCTGGTAAACGGGCAGGAGAACCTGATGGATGGCGAGCCCTATGTGACGGAGCGGGGCGCCTTCGTGATGGAGGTGAACGCGCTGATCCCCTATATCCGGAATGTGAGCTGCCAGTATGATGACAGAGTGCATGTGTTGCGGATCGATCTGAAGCAGATGGAGTGAGGCGGCCCGGCTGCTTCACATGTTGGGCCCGTCTCATTAAACCGCGTTCGTATCCTCAAATCCCTTTTCCTGCGTATGGGCGGATACCCCGTCGAAAAGTACCTGCTCTTTTTGCTTTGATAAAACATATCTGATCCTTACTTTCATCCACACCCATCAACTTCTTTTTGTTTTGCCATAAGGAACTGTCGCGATCATTTTGCGACAGTTCCTTAGTTACATTAAGGTCAAGAAACTGACATTTATGCCATGAAACTGATTTTCAATCTGTGGAAAGCACGATATACTTCTGCCATAAATATAACGCTTTTCTGATATGACTGTTGAGACAGGCGTATAAGCGAAGCAGGAGCGGAGGATCATGGCATGGAGCACATCAAATTTGAGCGGGAAAATGAGATTTTCACGCTGAACCATCCGGACAATTATACTTATCTCTATTTCCCGGTGGCCGGCGAAAAGGGGATAAAGTCCAGTGTGACGCCAAAACTGGCAGGGGACAGCAAGCTTGACCAGAATACTTTTCTTTTGGAACCGGTGAGCAGTGAGAATTTACATAATAACAAGTCTTCCAGAAATTTCTGGTGTTATCTCGAAGGCACCGGAGCATGGTCTGCCACAGGTGCATCGGCGGAGGCGGAGTATGACAGGGCCACGCTGCGGCAGGACGCGTGCAGCATGGAGGCGGGCTTTATGTGGCAGACTGTGACGAGAAGTTCCTCAAAGTATCAGCTGAAGTCAGAGGTTACAAGCTTTGTTCCGGTGGAGCATAATGTGGAGATCATGCGCGTGGTCATCGAAAACATATCAAAATTATCGCAGAAGATCGTCCCCATTGTATCAATTCCCATATACGGAAGAAGCGCGGACAATATCAGGGATCACCGGCATGTGACATCGCTCCTGCACCAGATAACAGTGACAGAACAGGGGATTGAGGTCAGACCGAAGCTTTCCTTTGACGAGAGGGGCCACCGTAAGAACAGGATGACATACTTTGTATACGGCATCACAGGAACAGGCGAAGTGCCGGAGCAGTTTTTCCCTGTCATGGAGGACTTTATCGGGGAGGGCGGAAGTCTGATCGCGCCTTTGGCCGTTAAGAATGACCTTGATGGTGTGAAGGCGGGAACCCGGATTGACGGAAAAGAAGCGCTTGGCGGTTTCAAATTCCACAGTGTCGAGCTTGGGCCAGGGGAAAAGGCATCCTATACGATATTGATCGGCGCAGACGAGGATATGACCAGGATGAGGCGCGTCGTGCCGGCATATGACAGTGAGGATAAGGTAAATGCAGCATTAGAGCATATGAAGAGTTACTGGCAGGAGAGGGTCAATGTTTCCTTTCAGACCGGAAGAAGGGAAGTGGACAGTTATCTC
>JAIEKC010000248.1:0-3851 GCA_029064505.1 Acetatifactor sp. | reverse complement strand
CTACCTGTAAAGTCCATATGCCCGGCGTGGGGTCCTGCACTCTGATCCACACCAGTTCCTCCCCCGATGCAGATTCCACCAGGAATCCTGCAATGGTCACCTTGCTCCTCTCGTAAATGAAGCTGTAAGTAATAGCATCTCTCAATCCCAATCTGACTGCAGGAACTCTTTCCCCTCCGGGAGTGCGGATCGACACATTGAAAATATCCGGCAGGCTTCCCCACAACTCCAGAAAGAATCCTTCCGCCCCATCCGCTACCCGCACCTCCACTGCCATATTGTTTGCACCTCCCGATGCCGGACTGCCCAGCCGGCCCTGAAAGTGATGTCCGGCATTTCCCTCGTTTCCGCCTGCCACCACCACTGCCCTGCTTCGCTTCACTGCAATGGCGCTCAGATATCTGCCCAGGGGAGAACTTCCTGTGTGATCCCCATAATTGGTACCCAGACCGAGACACATGACCACAGGTCTTCGGAAGGTTTCCGCAAAGCCATCCGCATACTGAACTGCCAGCATGATATCATTTTCCTGATAGGCGGGCACATTTTGCGGTACGAGATAAAATCGTCTGAGATATTGTTTGCACTGTTTCAGCTTCACCACTACGATATCCGCATGGGGAGCCGCCCCCTGAAAGGAGAATCCGCCCCCCAGTCTGCTGCCCGCCGCGGCAGAGGCCAGTGAGCTTCCGTGACCGATCTCATCCCTGCTGGGTACGATAGAATACGGATCCTCCGACTGCAAAGCCCTGTTGATCTCCTCACGGGTGTATTCCGTGCCATACAGAAAGCCTTCCGGCGGCTCTCCCGTCTGGATCGTCTGATCCCAGATCGCCAGGATGCGGCTGCTCCCATCCTCATTTCGAAATACAGGACTGGTGTAATCAATACCCGTATCAATGATACAGATCACCACTCCCCTTCCCGTGAGCGCCAGCGGCTCCCTCTGGATCTGTGTGATACCGCTTTCTATCAGGCTGTTGGGATCAAAGCCGCCTATGGAACCTCCCTCCTGCATCAGTCCATAAAGCTTCGGAATACTCCGGTAAGAAAAAAAGTAATCCCCCGTACTTGTCAGTTGATTAATGGCAAAATAAACGATATTGTAGTAATTTTCCACACTTGCATGACACAATTCATCGGCACCCGGCCCCAGCACCCACATGGGAAAATCTGTGATCACATCATAATATCTCTCGGAAAGTATCTGTTCCCTGCAATTAACCGGCATAAAAATCCTCCCCTTGCCATAACAGCATATTGTATACCATCATATGCAGCGGGAGACAGTTCGGTTCTTTCCGCACCGAACCGATAATGGTAAGGATTTTCTCTCCAACAACTCTCGACCGCTACATTAGTTTGATCCTTGTCCGTAAGTCTGACCGGCACGCCAATTGGTATATCTGTTTCCTTTGCATGACCCTGAACAGAAGCTGAAAGTCCGCACAACAACATACCGCATCATTTTTGCATATTTTCATACAGGGAAAATCCACAGAAGCAGACGGCTACCCTGGAGCGTGTTTGAGAAATCATTCCCCGGTCTGCATGAGCCCCACTTCGCGGCCTGCTACGCCTCATTCAGCCGCCTTGAAGAGTGGCGATATATTCTGCCCAGTTAGTTCAAAGATGAACGTGTCAGTACACTAATACAGCATAGCACAAATAACAATGAATACAGCACCTGCTATTTGCGCCAGTACCGCGTTGTCGTCAGTCAACATTTACTTCAGTAAATTGACACCGCATTGCCTCCTTCCTCCGCCTTGTCCTGACGCGAATATCAGGCACTGTTTTTCACTGTTATTTAGGCAATACTGTACTAGAATTGCATTCCGTTCACACTTCCCGTATGTTTTGTGTTATACTGGATTAAATGATCATGCTTCCCTCATTTTTTCCATGGAGTTTTCATTTATCAGGGCTCGCAATGTCTATCCTGTGGAAGCTATGATAAAGCCCTTTGCAAATGGCTTCTGAAAATAATGAGGAAAGCGATCATAAGGTCACAATTGGGATCAGCAGCAAAAGAGAGGTAGATTATGGATCAGATACATTTGTTTTTAACATCAGGTGGTTTAACAAAGAATATGAAAAATTACTTTTTCGATATTATAGGGAAGCGTCCGGAAGAAGTTAAAATACTTTATATTCCAACTGCCGCAATCGAAACGGATGGCGCAAGGGAAGGCATTGCTGTCTGTTTGTATGAGCTTTCATTAATGGGGATCCGCTCCGAAAATATATTTGTGTATAATCTGGAATTGATCCTGTCAAAAGGATATAAACGCACATTTTCGTCATATGTGACAGATGAACATATGGCAAGCAGGCTTCTGAGCACAGGAGAATTGAAAGAATTCGATGCGGTCTTTGTCGGTGGTGGAGACTGTGCTGTTCTGTGTCGTGAAATGGTCAGAACAGGATTTGATCATATACTTGAACAGGCTGTTAACGAAGGTCTTGTATATGTAGGTATCAGTGCAGGAAGTATGTATGCGGCAGGTAATCTGAAGAATGGATTAAATATGATCCCTAATCCGATAATACCACATTGGAATGGTGACAGGGAAATGAGTTTGCCAATAGATCACAGGGAAATTCATCTTGCAGACGGACAGGCGGTTTATATTGAGGGTTCCAATGTCTGCTTACTATAACTCAATATGTAAAAAGCAATCTCCGTTACTGACAGGCGCGGGATATTGGCGGATTTCATGCAGCTGTTTCAGGACAAATCACCAGTATCGGTACTGCTAAAAATATCTTTCACAGGAGGGTACACAATGTATTTTACCCATGATCAGAACTGTCTCACTGCCAGGCAACAAAACGAAACCATCCTTGTAGAGCCCTGGGGAACCGATGCCCTTAGGGTCAGAGCGACGAAAAATCCCCATTTTACCGGAAATGACAATGCCCTTTCCCCCGTCATATCCTCCGCAGACATTGAGATCACGGAATCTGGCGCTCATATTTCAAATGGAAAAATAAGCTGCTTTATCTCTCAACGGGGATGGCTGGAATTTTACAGGGACGGCAGGCTCATTTTAAAGGAGTATCTCAGAGACTGGGGTGATGCCAATGAGCACAGTCCCAGTATGAAGTTTACCGCCCGTGATTTCAAGCCGGTAAGCGGAAATGACTATTCCGTCACCATGCGCTTCGAAGCCGGCGAAAGCGAGAAAATATACGGCATGGGACAGTACCAGCAGCCCCATCTGGACTTAAAGGGCTGTGTTCTGGAGCTTGCCCAGCGGAATTCGCAGATTAGCATACCCTTTTACATTTCCAACAGGGGTTACGGCTTTCTGTGGAACAATCCGGGGATCGGTGAAGTGATGTTCGGCGCCAATTACACCCAGTGGCACAGCCTTTTGTCGGAAGAGCTGGACTATTGGATCACCGCCGGCGACACACCGAAACAGCTTCTGGCAAATTATACGGAAGTCACGGGACGTGCCCCCGCATTTCCCGGCAATGCCCTGGGCCTGTGGCAGTGTAAACTCCGCTACCGCACCCAGGAGGAAGTCCTGGAAGTGGCACGGGAGTACAAAAGACGCGGCATTCCCCTGGATGTGATCGTCATTGACTTCTTCCACTGGATCAGACAGGGAGATTGGAGCTTTGATCCCGAATACTGGCCGGATCCCGACGCTATGGTAAAGGAGCTGCGGGAAATGGGTGTCCGCTGCATGGTGTCCATATGGCCCACCGTGGACAGGAAAAGCAGGAATTTTCAGGAAATGCGGGACAAAGGTCTGTTGGTGCGAACCGACCACGGCTCCATGCAATGCTTTGATTTTCAGGGCGATACCGTGATCTATGATGCCACCAATCCGGAGGCC
>JAIEKC010000247.1:0-6310 GCA_029064505.1 Acetatifactor sp. | reverse complement strand
GCGTTTTCACACTCTCTACATTATTAGACTGATTTACCCGTTAAAAAGTTTCATAAATATTCTATTTTTTTAATTCTCCACTTCCCGGATTCGCAATTGAACCTGTTTCGCTTACTCTCCTGCGTCAGGTCCCTGTTCGGACCGTTTCATTCACTCTCCTGCGTCAGGTCTTCATTTGGCCTTTTCATCTCATTCATCAGTTCCTGATTTTTGATCGTCATTGCCGCCACATCGGCCAGATCTTCCTTTTTCAGTCGTCTGAACCGGTTGATGCCTGACACCAGGATCAAAAAGCTGTTCTTCGTCGTATCGAAAGTGCCTTCCTGATACATCGTATAGATGAGAAGCCCCAGAGGAACCGCAATGATCATTCCTACGATCCCCCCGACTTTATATCCTATGTACAGCAGGAACAGAGTGGGAAGCGGCGGTACCCCGATGGAATCTCCCACGATCTTCGGCTGGATCAGCTGCCTTGCCAGCTGTCCCGCGCCCCAGATGATCAACAGCCAGAGAGCCATCTTGAAATCCCCTGCAAGCACCTTGATCACAGCCCAGGGAACCAGTACCGTACCGGTTCCGAGAAAAGGCAGAAAATCCAGAAAAGCGATTACCAGCGCGATCAGCGCATAATAGTTGACCTTGAGCAGGCCAAGGCCAATCAGCAGCAAAAGGTACATCCACACCTCAATCTTCAACTGGGCTTTCAGATATCCCCCCACGGATCTCCGCAGGCTGTTCCGCATCGCACGATACTGAAGCTGCACAACCGCCGGTGTGTGCCTGCGGAACCATTCGCTGATCACATTTCTCTCAGCCACAAAAAAGTAAGCCGACAGGAGCGCCATGATCAGACCGATGAAAATCGACGGAAGCTGTCTGGCAAAACTCCCTGCCGCGGCGATGGTGGGCGTGCCGAGTTCTCCGAAAAAGTCGCCCAGAGATTCTCCGATACGTCCCGCCGCATCTGCAAATCCCGATTTCACATCCGGTGAAAGCTTATTAAACAAAGCACCAAACTTATGTCCGATGTCATTCAGATCGGCTTCCATGCCGGACCACATTTCAGGCAGCGCCCTCACCAGGCCTGCCCCCTGCTCAATAAGCCATGACAAGACAAAATAGATGATAAGTACCACCAGCGCAATGACGGAAATAATGACAAACGCGCTGCCGATCTTTCGCTTCAATTTGATCTTGTCTTCAAAAAAACGTACCATTGGGCTTGCTATCAGAGAAATCAGCCAGCCCACCACAAATGGCATAAAGAAAAAAACCGCTCTCGGCAGCAAAAAGACAACTGCCAGCAATACCGCTACCGCAATGGCCAGATTGACCAATGCCTTACTGTACTTTCTCATGGACATACCCCTTATCCGCATTCTTTCTGTTTCCGACTGCCTTAATCATACAGGCAGGCTGCAGAGAATGCCGTCCCCATATCCGTTTCACATTCCCCGATCAGGGAGAAGAAAGCTGCTCCAGCAGCTCATAAATTTCTTCCCGCCCCTGCTTTGTTTCGGCTGAAAACGGAATGATGACCGTATCCGGTTCCACCTCCAGAGTTGTACGGATCAGCTTCATCTGCTTCTGTATCTGGCTCCGCTTGATCTTATCCAGCTTTGTGGCAATGATAACGGGATGATACCCGTTCCTGCGGATCCAGTCGTACATGATCCTGTCATTTTCGGAAGGCTCATGCCGGATATCAATGAGCAGGAACACTGTCTGCAGCTGTTTGGAACGATGCAGATAATTCTCGATCATCCTGCCCCACTGGGCTTTGACCGCCTCGTTGGCTCTGGCATACCCGTATCCCGGCAGATCCACAAAGTACAGGGCATCGTTAATATTGTAAAAGTTGATTGTCTGGGTCTTGCCCGGCTGTGAACTGGTGCGTGCCAGCGATTTGCGGTTCATCAGAGCATTGATCAAAGAAGACTTCCCCACATTACTCTTTCCCGCAAAAGCCACCTCCGGAAGCTTGTTTTCGGGAATCTTGCTGGTGATACCGCAGACCGTCTCCAGACTGACATTTTTTATGATCATGAATCTTTCCCTATATGGCAGTTTCCAGACGATGGGAACGCTGCTCTCCCTTTTGCAATGTCAACGGCTCGCTGTCGCCCTCCACCGCTTCTTTGGTAATAATGCACTCTTCAATGGTATCGTCGGACGGTATCCTGTACATGGTATCCATCATAACACTCTCCATAATGGAACGTAGTCCCCGGGCTCCCGTCTTTCGTTCAAATGCTTTGTCCGCGATTGCCTCTACGGCCTCGTCCTCAAAGGACAGCTGTACCTCATCCATGTCGAACAGCTTCTGATACTGCTTGATCAGCGCATTCTTAGGCTCCTTCAGGATCCGCACCAGAGCATCCCTGTCCAGTCCCCGCAGGGACACACAGATCGGTACACGTCCTACAAATTCAGGGATCAGGCCGAATTTTACCAGATCCTGGGGAGTCACCTCCTGCAGCAGATCACTCAGCTCCTTATTCGTCTTCTGAGATATTTCGGTATTAAATCCGATGGCCTTGCGGTCCAGTCTGGACTCCACAATCTTCTCCAGTCCGTCAAAAGCCCCTCCGCAGATAAACAGGATATTGGAGGTATCGATGGTGATCAGCTCCTGATGGGGATGCTTTCTGCCTCCCTGGGGAGGTACGCTGGCCACCGTTCCTTCCACAATCTTCAAAAGAGCCTGCTGTACGCCCTCACCGGATACATCTCTGGTGATGGATACGTTTTCCCCCTTTTTTGTGATCTTATCGATCTCGTCAATATAAATAATCCCATACTGCGCCCGCTCCACATCATAATCCGCGGCCTGGATCAGCTTTAACAGGATGTTTTCCACATCCTCACCCACATAACCGGCCTCGGTCAGTGTGGTGGCATCCGCAATGGCAAAGGGAACATTGATGATCTTTGCCAGTGTCTGCGCCAGGTAAGTCTTACCGGAACCGGTAGGGCCTACCATGATGATATTGCTCTTCTGCAGTTCGATATCATCCAGATCCTTCGGCGCCGTCACACGCTTATAATGATTATACACGGATACGGCAAGCACCTTCTTCGCTTCCTCCTGGCCTACTACATATTCGTCAAGAAAGGTTTTGATCTGGATCGGTTTTAACAGATTGATCTCCGGATGAACCGCTTCATCCAGCTCTTCATCCTCCATTTCTTCCTCCAGGATATCGGCACAGATATCAATACACTCGTCACAGATATATACACCCGCAGGGCCCGCGATGAGCTTGCGGACCTGACTCTGTGTCTTATTGCAGAACGAGCATCTAATGTCATTACCATTGGTCATTTTTGTCGCCATTGTCTTACTCCTAATTGTTATTTACTTATCGCCCTGGGTGTCATGAGTGGTGATCACCATGTCGATCAGGCCATATTCCAGCGCTTCTTCCGCACTCTTCCAGTTGTCACGCTCCGTATCTGCACAGACCGTCTCATAATCTTTCCCGGTATTTTCGGAAAGCATGCGGTTCAGCTTCTCCTTGGTCCGCAGAATATGCTTTGCCGCGATCTCGATCTCCGTAGCCTGCCCCTGGGTACCGCCGAGAGGCTGATGGATCATGATCTCCGCGTTGGGAAGCGCAAACCTCTTGCCCTTCGCACCTCCCGCCAGCAGGAATGCCCCCATGCTTGCAGCCATTCCGATACATACGGTGGACACGTCGCACTTAATATAATGCATGGTATCATAGATTGCCATGCCGGCTGTAACGGAACCTCCGGGACTGTTGATATACAGATGGATATCTTTCTCGGGATCTTCCGCCTCCAGGAACAGAAGCTGTGCTACCACAATGCTTGCAGAAGTATCATTTACCTCTTCTCCCAAAAATATAATTCTATCCTTTAAAAGTCTGGAATAAATATCATAAGATCTCTCACCCTTACTTGTCTGCTCAATGACATAAGGCACTAAACTCATTGTAAATCCTCCAATCAATATTATATATTCTTATATTTCCCTTTACTACTTTTACATAATATCCCACTTAACATTCTTTTTCAACGAGAAAGGCATTATTTTATAAAATTTTTAAAGGTTGTACCCTCTAAAACGGGTACAACCTCCTTTGTACGGGATCTGTCACCGCCATTCTGCGACCGGCGGCCCGAAATTATGCCTCCTCAGAAGCAGTCTCCGCAGCTCCCTCATCCACATCTTTTGCCTTCTTGCCGGACTTCTTTGCAGCGGGCTTGCCCTCCTTCGCGTTTTCCACCACGAATTCCACGGCTTTCTTGATACAGAGGTCTTCCATGACCTGTTCTTTGCCGCTCTCGCCCAGGAGCTCCTTCACTTTATCGATCTCCATCTGGTAAGCCTCGCCCATGGTCTTAACTTCTTCCTCAAACTCTTCCTCGGAAGCTGTGATCTTCTCAGCCGCTGCCACAGCCTCCAGAACCAGACGGGACTGGATCCTCTTCAGAGCCTGGGGCTTAGCCTGTTCCAGAAGCATATTGGTATCCGTACCGGTGAACTGCATATACTGATCCATGGAAATGCCCTGCGCCTGCATTCTCTGTGCAAACTCCTGCACCATCTGTCTCTGCTGTGTTTCCACCATTGCATCCGGGACATCCATCTTCGCATCGGCAATGATGGCATCAATGACAGCGTCTTCCTTAGCGCTCTTCGCGTCAGCCTCTTTTCTGTCAGCCAGCTTCTTCCGGATCTCTTCCTTATACTCTTCCACGGTATCGCTCTCTTCAGATACCTCTTCCACAAAATCCTCGTCGAGCTCGGGAAGCTGCTTCTCCTGAATCTTCTTGATGGTGCACTTAAACACAGCCGGCTTACCTGCCAGTTCCGCAGCCTGGTAATCTTCGGGGAAAGTCACATTTACATCTGTCTCCCTGCCAATCTCCGCACCGATCAATGCCTCCTCAAAACCGGGAATGAATGCGCCGGAACCGATGGTCAGAGGGTAATCCTCTCCCTTGCCGCCTTCAAAAGCCTCTCCGTCCACAAATCCCTCAAAATCCAGAACTGTCACATCACCGTCCTTAACCGCCCTGTCTGTGATGTCAACGGTTCTTGCATTCTTCTCTCTCTCCCGGTCGATCTCCGCATTCACCTCATCATCGGAGACTGCCACATCGATCTTGTCCACCTTGACGCCCTTATACTTGCCCAGTGTCACTTCGGGCTTCAAAGCCACTTCCGCCGTAAAAATAAAAGGCTTGCCCGCCTCCAACTGGGTGACATTGATCCTGGGGTTGGAAACGATCTCTTCTTCACATTCTTCCACTGCCTTGTCATATGCATCAGGAATCAGCTCATTTGCCGCATCCTCGTAGAATACTTCCTTGCCATACATCTGCTCGATCATCTTGCGGGGCGCCTTACCTTTGCGGAAACCGGGAATGCTGATCCTGTTCTTATTCTTCCGGAAAGCGCTCTCAAGTGCCTTCTCCAGCTCTTCCGCAGGAACTTCAATGGTCAGCTTCGCCATATTGTTCTCCAATTTTTCTACCTGTAAACTCATTGTGATATTTCCTCCTTCATATTACTGTGTCTCATCTATGTTAATCTGTTCCCCGTAAAATGTAGGACACAGTCACAGTCATTTTAGAATTATAACATGAACCCGTTAAAAACACAAATATTTTTTCGAATCAGTTTCTCCGATTTTGTTATACATGATCTTATTTCACTGATTTCTTTCCACTGATCTCTTTTCCTTGATCTCTTTCTGCTGATCTCTTTCCTGTTCATAATTAAATACCCCGCTGTAAACAACGGGGTATCAACCCTGTTGTGCTGTGGGCAGAAGATGTTCCTTTGACACCCTGGTATTGTGTTCCTTGCGGCATCCGCCAAAGGTACATACAGGCATGTCCACCTGACTTTGTTGCCCGGGGAAACAACACCCGTGAATCCGATCCCACCGCCATACGGGAAAGTGCCAAAGCTTGCTCATCTGCTGCCATACACACATTTGCTGCTGACGCCCGGGATCATACCAAGCTTTCCCGACAGGGCGCTGACAATGCTCTGAGGGGCATCCAGCACCACACTGATCACATTCAGCTGCTTCTCCCGATAAGGGATCCCCATCCTGCCGATGACATATTCACTGTATTCGTGGAGCAGCCCGTTAATGCGAGCGGCCGCTTCCCGATCCTCCACAATGATCCCTACCAGTGCTACGCGGGTTGATGAATCTGCCATATCCTTTTCCTCCTGTCCTTCAATCATAGCCTCTCGGATTCTCCAGCCCTTATTTTCTGCGGCTTTCAAATCCCGTTTTATAAAAATTCCCCCACTTTTTTG
>JAIEKC010000246.1:0-4584 GCA_029064505.1 Acetatifactor sp. | reverse complement strand
ATACTACGTATGCCAAGGAAGAATATTGGGATAAGGATTCAGTGGCACCATGGGGAACATGGGGGCATACGCACCTTTTGGGAGCATATGATCTGACGCATTTTCATTCGTTTTCTTATAGTTCTATCACTGATGAAAATGTGAAAAACAAGCTTACGACGAATTACCAGACTAACATGACAGGAGGAACAGAAGAGGCATTGGCTGATAATGCTCCTGACGTCCGTTATTTTTATGCTTTGAATGTGTTTACCAAAAGTGCGATCTCCGATGTGTCGAAAACACGTTCTGATCTGGGAGCCATACAGAACCGGCTGGAGCATACGGTAAATAATCTGAATAATATCGTAGAGAACACTGTAGCGGCGGAATCTGCCATCAGAGATACCGATATGGCCACAGAAATGGTTAAATATTCAAATAACAGTATTCTTGCCCAGGCAGGGCAATCCATGCTTGCCCAGGCAAATCAGAACGGGCAGGGGGTACTGGCTTTGTTATAGCAGCAAGACCGCCCCTGTGACCTGCCAGTGCAAATAGAAAGCGGGTAGATCGAGAAGCATGAATGAGAAGAAAGTTGCTTTTATCCTATGTGTAAATGACATGCGGGCATACACAGAATGTAAATATTATCTGGATCATCTGCGTGTGCCGGAAGGATATGAGACGGATGTGATATCGATCGCGGAAGCTCCCTCCATGACAGCCGGATACAATGCAGGAATGCAGAGTACGGATGCCAGATATAAAGTTTATATGCATCAGGATGTTTTGATCGTCAACCCTGATTTTATCCATGATATGCTTAAGGTTTTTTCGATGGATGAGAGCATTGCCCTGATGGGCATGATTGGAGCCAGACAGTTAGGGGATGACGCCAAACTGGTGATGGACTGGGACACCGGAAAGGTATTACATAATTGCAGCCCGTCAAGACTGGAGTATAAGATGGGTAATGTTCCTTACCAGGCGGTTGAGGCCGTGGACGGCTTATTGCTGGCTACACAGTGTGATGCGCAATGGAGGGAGGATCTGTTTGACGGGTGGGATTATTATGACATTTCCCAGTGCATGGAATTTTTACGGAGAGGGAAAAAAATCGTGGTACCTTATCAGGAGGAACCATGGGTGTGGCATGATAATCTATACAGTAAAATGGACAGGTATTACGATTATGCAGAAATCTTTGCAAAAGAATACTCTGATATCCATACTTTTGTACAGACACCTGTTTCGGATAAGGTGCGGGAATATCATGATCTGAAAGAAAAAATGCGCAAAGAGATGTTTACTTTGGTTGACTGCGGCAGAAGGGGTGAACTGATTCAGATCTTTCGGAACCCGGCTAATCGCGGGTATCTGCATCTGAAAGAACTTCAGATCATCGCGGATATTGAATATCTGGAAAACGATAATAAGTCAGAGAAGAGATTATGGGAAAAGGCAGACACTGCCGTAACACTGTTGGAAAAAGTCAGGGATGCTAAGTTTATGCTGAAGCGGGCCCAGTTCCGGCTGGAAGCTGCTTCGCTGATATATGAAAAATGCAGGAGAGTTTATTCTCCGTATGCATTGAGTGTCATACAGGAAGCATATGCATTTCGGTAAATGAGATTGACGTTCTTGTGCTGCCGAGCAGGCAGCACAGGTCTCCTGCATTATTGAAATACTGTCAAACACGTTCTGGTGCAGGCAAGATAAGACAGCACACAACTCCGATTCCGGTGGGAGGAAGCACTGGGCTGAGCTTTCCACCGGAGGGCGTTGCTTTTGGTCAACGATGGGGTGGCGGTATCGATCGCGCAGTGATCACATCGCTTTACTTCCACAGCAGTGCATGTACATTTTCCAGGATCCGCTGCATGATTGCCCGGTCACTGTCGTCCAGCAGCTCCAACATACAGTTCATCTCATTCCACAGCCCTCTGGCATCCTTCAGGATAAAGGCGGGCGATACGTGAAACTGTTCATACATTTTCCAGATGAGACCGCTGTCCGGCAGCAGTCGCCCCTTTTCCAATTCGCGCAGTTTTTTGATGTCCATGCCTAATATGTCCGCCATTTTTTTCTGTGTATAGCCGCAGCGGTTCCGGACATAGAAGAAGATATTGGCAGTGCTTTTGGTCTTTCCGCTTCCGCATTGTATATACCGCAGATGCTGTTGGATCTGTTCGAAGGAAGGCTTGTCCCGATACAGGAACCATACGGCACTGGCCAGAGTGTGTATAATGTTCAGGCAGCATATGGCTTCCGCTATATTAAAGGCGGAAGACCCCGGGAATTCGCGCTCTGTTTTTGCTCTTTTGCCGGTAAACACATAATGCACATCTATATCGGAAGTGCACAGCCCTTCTAATTCATGGTAGGAAAAATATCTGTGACCTGTTTCGGCTTTGCTGAAATGACTCTGCTGTATCTTCATGCGGTAACAGAGGAGCCTCTGGGTCAGGTGCTGCCGCTCCCGTTCTTCTCTTAATCTCGCTAAAATATACTGGTAATCGTTGTTCATTGGAAATCCTCTTAAGTGAAATGCTCTTATTGCATATTTTAAGAAAAAGATCCTGCTTATGGAGCACCTGTTTTGGAATAATCAGAAAATTTTTGACCCCAATTGGATCTTGTATTCACAAAGTGTGACGCACACCCGGGGAAAGCATTCTTCAAACACGTTCCGGCACAGGTGAAGACGCAGTCGGCTTTCAAATTATGTGCTTGTCAAAGGTTATATTCTCTGCTATAATCTCTTCCAGAACATATATTCTTAATGTCATGTGATCTGGTATTCCGTCCGGAAAGCGGGCTTGTAGACTGTCTGCTTTGCACCATTGCGTCGTTAAGATTTCCAGACGATGCCACTGCATGGCCGTTGAAATTTGGTCTGGCGCCAGCACGAGCCATGGAGTCCACAAGTTCATTTCCTGACTGGATGGAGCACTGGGTATCTGCAGTATGCTGATGCGTCTCCCTGTTTTCCCGTTTTGCCGGATCCATTGCGGGAGGCGGATAAATCATCAATATGCCGGAAAGGATAAAGGAAATTTAGCGATATATGGTTGCTGCTGCAGGGAAGCAACGTGAAAGATTCAGGGAAGGAAAAAACAAATGGAATTTGAATTAACAGCATCTATGATGTGTGCAAATTATGGTAATCTGGAAAAGGAAGTAAGAGAGCTGGAGAAGGCGGGGATCGACTCCTTCCATATTGATATTATGGATGGGCGGTATGTACCTAATTTTGCCATGTCATTGAACGATATGGCATATATCCGTTCGGCCACCAGACTGCCGTTGGATGTACATCTGATGATCGAGCATCCCAATAACAATATACAGATGTTCCTGAACCATCTGAAGGAAGGGGATACGGTATATATCCACCCGGAGGCGGAGTATCATCCGTCTACCACACTGCAGAAGATCATTAATGCGGGGATCATTCCGGGCATTGCGATCAATCCCGGCACCAGCATAGAAACGGTGATGGAAATGCTGGTCATTGTGAAAAAGGTACTGGTCATGTCCGTGAATCCCGGAAATGCGGGACAGATGTATCTGCCCTATGTGGGAAAGAAGATCAATAAGCTGCTGGCTATGCAGGAGGATATGGATTTCAGTATTTACTGGGACGGCGCCTGCAGTGCGGATAAGATACTGACCTATGCTCCCAGGGGAGTGCGGGGATTTGTTCTGGGAACAACAATGCTCTTCGGAAAGGAAAGTTCCTACGAGGAGACGATCCGTAATATCAGGGAGATGAAATTTTAATGAACATTGCGATCATATTGGCCGGAGGAACCGGAACCCGCATTGGCGGGGAGATACCCAAACAGTATCTGGAGGTAGGAGGAAAGCCTGTTATCCGATATTGTCTGGAAACCTGTTTTGGCAGTGAGGAGATTGATACCGTCCATATTGTGGCGGATCCACACTGGAGGGAATTTATAGAGGCACACCTGCCGGAGTCGGTGGGAAGCCGGCATAAGTGGAAAGGCTTTTCTGAACCGGGGGAGACGAGACAGCTGTCCGTCTGGAATGCGCTTTCGGATATTGCCGGATATGCTGATCCGGAAGATATCGTGTTTATCCATGATGCAGCCCGTCCCCTGCTGTCTGATGATCTTCTGCACAGATGTATACGGAGTGTGGAAGGGCATGATGGAGTGCTTCCGGTGCTGCCCATGAAAGACACGGTGTATTACAGTGAGGACGGCAGGAGCGTATCACGACTATTGAAGCGCAGCAGTATCTATGCCGGACAGGCTCCGGAAGTATTTGTGTATGGCAAATATTATGAGGCCAACCGCGCTCTTTTTCCCGAGAAGATCAAGGATATCAACGGCTCCACGGAGCCTGCGGTCATGGCGGGAATGGATATGGTGATGATCCACGGCGAGGAAAACAATTTTAAGATCACCACACAGGCGGATCTGGAGAAATTTCAGAGGATCACGGAGCGCTGAAAACAGCAGATGACGAGTGCAGAAGGCAGTGGGGGCAAAAACGGATGAGAGCATATGTATTACACGGAATAAATGATATCAGACTGGAAGAAACAGCCAGACCGCAGATAAAGGAGGACGAAGT
>JAIEKC010000245.1:0-29811 GCA_029064505.1 Acetatifactor sp. | reverse complement strand
GGCATCAGAAGATCGGACAGGGATGTATCGGTGCGGAGGCATTCGGCAGGATCGTAAATCATCCCGCTTTGAAGGAGCTGCCCTTCTATCTGGAGACGCCCAATGAGCTTGAGGGGTATCAGGCGGAGATCGCTATGCTGCGGGGGATGGCGCGGTGACAGAAAATACATATTCCATGTTTCGGATAATGTGCCGGGATTCGGCACTGTGCTGCCGGCATGGGAACTGCCTGTGAAACGGATGCCCCGTGAAAAGCGGCAGATGGTATGGAGCAAGGGGAAGGAGACGGGAGAGTATGAATGATGAGAATATAAAGGAATATTTAAAAGAAGTTCCCGGAAAGTATACGGTTTATTACAAAAATCTTGTAACAGGAGAGATTCTGGATTATAATGGCAATGTTCCCATGATGGCGGCCAGTGTGATCAAGATTCCGATTTTGGTGGAAACATTTCGTCAGATACAGGCGGGCAGATTGAAAAAGGATCAGCTGTATGTGTTGGAGGAGGGGGATAAACTGCCCTCCTGCGGCTGCCTCAACAGAATGCACGCGGGGATGAATCTGACGGTACAGGATTTATATAATCTCATGATCATTTTAAGCGATAATACTGCCACTAACATTCTGATCAGACTGTTGGGCGGCATGGAAGAAATCAACGGTTCTCTGGCAAAGATGGGTTATCAGACCTGCCGCGTGAACCGTCTTTTATTTGATTCGGAAGCTTCCGACAAGGGGATCGAGAACTATGTGTCCGCAGCGGAAATCGCGGATATGCTGGAGAAAATGTACCGCGGGGAGCTCATTGACCGGGCTTCTTCACAGGAAATGCTTGAAATCATGAAGTCCCAGCGGTTAAAGAATAAGATTCCGTTTTATTTTCAGGGCTGTGTTCCCATCGCCCATAAGACGGGAGAGGATGACGGAATCACGCATGATGTGGGTATTATCTTCGGCAGGCAGCCCTTTCTTCTCTGCTGTATGAGCAATGAGACGGACTGTCCCCTCTTTAACCGGTTCATACAGAAGCTTGCATGGTCCCTTTACCGGGAGACGGAGAAGTCATAGGTTCCTGTCGTCAGGGAAACGGACAATAGTGACGGTTCGGAATTGCGTCTTCGGAAACAGTGCGCCGCTGATTCATTTTGGATATGCTTACAAAGACAGGAGATGATCTCTATTCGGAACCGGGATGAATGGTCGTTGGGAAGGTGGTTACATAAAATATGAAAATAGCAAAAATAGAACTTGGAGAAGTGCAGATCCCTCTTGTGACGCCGTTTAAGACCGCGCTGCGGACTGTGGATTCGGTCAATGATATTGTAGTCAGGATCACAGCCGACGACGGACGGGAGGGATTTGGCGAGGCGCCTGCCACGGCGGTCATCACAGGGGATACCAAAGGTTCCATCGTGACTGCCATCCGGGATTTTATCGCGCCTGCCATCACGGGCATGGATATCGAGGATATGGACGGTATCATGAGCAGGATGCATAAATGCATTGTGAAAAATACTTCCGCCAAGGCGGCGGTGGATATGGCAGTGTATGACCTCTATGCCAAAAACCTGAACCGGCCTTTATATAAGGTTCTGGGCGGCGGTCAGGACACCATAGAGACGGATATCACCATCAGTGTCAACAACACAGAGGAGATGGTGCGGGACAGTCTGCGGGGTGTGGAGCAGGGATTTCGCATCCTGAAGGTCAAGGTCGGCAAAGAAGGCCTTAAGGATGTGGAACGTATCGCGGCCATCCGCCAGGCGGTGGGAAAGGATATTGTGATCCGTGTGGATGCCAATCAGGGCTGGCAGCCCAAGGATGCGGTGCGCATTATCCGCGCCATGGAGGATAAGGGACTGGACATCGATCTGGTGGAGCAGCCCGTGAATGCCCATGATTTTGAGGGAATGAAGTATGTCACCGCCAATGTGTTCACTCCGATTCTGGCGGACGAGAGCGTCTTTTCCCCTCAGGACGCCATCCGGCTGATCCGGGAGGGCGCGGCGGATCTTATCAATATCAAGCTGATGAAGACGGGCGGCATTTATGAAGCGTTGAAAATCTGTGGTATTGCGGAGAGCTTTGGGGTAGAATGTATGACAGGATGCATGCTGGAGAGCAAGCTGGCGGTCAGCGCGGCTTCCCATCTGGCTGCGGCTAAGGGAGTTATCACAAGGCACGATCTGGACGGCCCCGCGCTCTGCAGGATTGACCCCTATGAGGGCGGTCCCGTGTTCGAAGGGGCCAGGATCGCCATGACGGAAGCGCCAGGCATCGGTATTACCAAAGTGCCTGCTGTTTTTGTGTAGATATCGAGAATGGACAATGTGGATGCGGATTGGCACAGAGTATCATATTACGGTTACAGAACGGAAACTGCAGGCGGCTTTGGAAGGTGCAGTCGCCTGAAACCGTTCAAGGAACTTTATGGCGGATCTCTGATATTGATTAGCTTTTTGGAAAAAGAGCTGTGAGAACATTTTACCGAAAAGGGAGCAGGATAACAGTAAAATGGTTTCGGAACCGAGAACAGGAAGAGATGGGAATGACAGGATATGAAAGCGATTGCGATCAGAACAGTGGTATCGTTAAGAGAAAAGCCGTCGGAGCAGGTGTGCCTGGACGATGAACTGCTGTACGGGATGACTTCGGAGATTCTGGAGGAGGTTCCCGACGCGGACGGGGCTGCTGTCCAATGGGTGCATATCAGGACGGAATACCGGTATGAAGCCTATTGCAAAAAGGAAGAGCTGCTGACGGCACAGGACAGGATCGTCAGGTGGGAACAGGGAGGTCTCTGCGCGGTGATGCAGCCGTATGTGGATGTGCTTTCCGAGCCCAGGGTGCAGGGACTTTGTCTGGAATCCGTTCCCCGGGGCGGGAGACTTATCCGGATCGGGGAAGTGCCGGAGCGCGAGGGCTGGATCGAGGTGGAGCTGGCAGACGGACGAAGAGGATATACCAAAGAGAAATTTTTAGGCCCTTATTATTCCCGTCGTTTTACGGAGGACGAGGCGGAATTCCGCGGCCGTCTGGTGGAAATGGCCAGGGGATATATGGGGACTCAGTACCGGTGGGGCGGGAAAAGTCCTCTGGGCATCGACTGTTCGGGGTTGACCAGCATGTGCTACATGCTCTGCGGCGTCTTCATTTACCGCAATGCCCGGATGAAGGAAGGTTTTCCCATAAAGGAGATCAGGGCGGAGGATAAGAAGCCCGGCGACCTGCTCTTTTTTCCCGGACATATTGCCCTGTATATCGGAGATGACCGGTATATTCATTCCACGGGAAAGAACGGCAGCGACGGCGTGGTGATCAACAGCCTGAATCCGGAGCATGAGGATTTCCGACAGGATTTATGGGAAAAATTGGAAAGTGTGGGCAGTATGTTTCCGGTGCGACAATAAATGTGTTCTGAAGGAATCATTACAGACAACGCGGAAAAGTGCACAAAGTGTATTCTGAACGTGGAACATACATCGGTTCATTTTGCTTGCAGCCGGCGGGAAAGCGACCGCAAAAGCAGATGCAAGGGGCGATTTCGGGAGGCTGTCAAAAGAAAAGGGAGTTACAGAAAGAACACAAATATCGCGTAAGAAACAGCATAAGAAACAGCATAAAAAACAGCATAAGAAAGGACCGCATAAATGGACGAAAGATTAAGCCTGGAAAACAGGATCGGCGTGGAATTAAAAAGCTATGACGGACTGATGGGGATCTATATAGACGACCTGAGAGGCAATGTCATCAGAATAAATGAGCGGGAGAAGTTTGAGACGGCCAGCACCATCAAGCTTTTTGTCCTTGCGTCACTGTTTGAGCGGATCGAGAAGGGAGAAATATCTCTGTCGGATATGCTGGAATACCGGCAGGAGCATGTGATCGACGGAAGCGGCATCCTGAGCTCCATGGAAGTGGGGACGAAGCTTTCCGTCAAAAATATTGCCACCCTGATGATCATTGTCAGCGATAATATCGCCACCAATATGCTCATTGACTTCCTGGGGGTGGAGCAGATCAACGACTGTATACAGAGACTGGGCTGCAGAGATACGATACTCCATAACCGGATCGATTTTGAGAAATACAGTAAGCTGGGCACTTCCACACCGGAGGATTACGCCGGCATATGGGTGCGGATGGCCCGTGGGGAACTGATCAGCTCCGGGGCATCGGAGCTGATGCTGGAAATCTGCAGGCAGCAGCATTATAATTCCATGCTGACTAAGAATCTTCCTCCGTATTATCTGGATGCGGATAATTATGAGGAGGAGATCATCTATGTGGCATCCAAGAGCGGCAGCATGAACGCCTGCCGCAATGACGGCGGTATTGTATCCACTCCTTACGGGAAATATGTTATTGTGCTTTTCAACAAAAATTTCAGTGACTCTCAATATTATCCCGACCACCCGGCAACGGTCTTCGGATCCAGGGTGAGCAGACTGATCTTTGACCAGTATCTGGCGCTGGAGGGCAGACTGAAATTGTAGGATATTGCCACACCGCCTTGCAGATTGGCAGACACGGAACCGGAAGCAAAAACAGCATCTGTCCGGAAGGTGCAATGTACTGTATTTACAGACACCGGAGAGGTCAGGAGCACTCTGCCGGCAGTGGCGCCGGGGAAAAATGCCGGAGCGTTTTTGATAAATCATTCCCCGGTCTGTGCGCCCCGGAGAGAAAGCATTTTCAAACATGCATCAGGGAAATGGAATAGAGAGGAGAAGGACCGATGAAGATAATCGTTGCGGGAGACGGAAAGCTGGGCTCCCTGCTGACCAGACAATTGTCGGCTGAGGGATATGATCTGACTTTGATCGATGCGAATCTCAAGCAGCTGGAATCCAGCGAGGAGCGCTTTGATATCATGGTGGTACAGGGAAATTGTGCTTCCATGGATGTGCTGGAACAGGCGGGAGTGGATGAGGCGGATCTCCTGATCGCTGTTACGGGAGCCGATGAGATCAATCTGCTCTGCTGTATGACGGCTCATGGGATGAATCCGAGACTGCATACCATTGCCAGAGTGAGGAATCCGGAATATACGGATCAGATCTATAAAATGCGCGATATGTTTGCTCTCTCCATGACCGTAAATCCGGAGAAACAGGCGGCGGTAGAAATAGAAAGACTGTTAAAATATCCGGGGTTTTTAAAGCGGGATACCTTTGCCAAGGGGCGTGTGGAGATCGTGGAGCTGCGGATAGACTCCAATAACAGGCTGTGCAACGTGGCGCTGAACGATATGAACAATATCGTGAAATGCAAGATACTGGTCTGTGCCGTTCTTCGAAACGGCACGGCAATAGCACCGGACGGTAACTTCGTTCTCCGGGAGGGGGATCGTATCTTTGTAACGGCGGCCACGAAAGAGCTGACCATGCTCCTCAAGAATCTGGGAGTGATCACTCACAAGGTAAAACGAGTCATCCTCTGCGGAGGCAGCCGAGTCAGCTTTTACCTGGCCAAGATGTTGAGCAGGAGCGGTATCGGGGTACAGATCATTGAAAGAAGTCCGGAGAAATGTGTGCAGTTGGCGGCCTTGCTGCCGGAAGCGGACATTATTCAGGGGGATGCCAGCAGCCAGTTTATTCTGGAGAGGGAGGGGATCGCGAACTGTGATGCTCTGGTCACGCTGACCGGTCTGGATGAATTGAATATGATCATTTCCCTCTATGGGACAGACTGCGGAGTTCCTCAGGTCATTACCAAGCTGGGACGCTTTGACAATACCAATATTCTGGGGAATCTGTCCCTGGGCAGTATTATCAGTCCCAAGGAACTGAGCAGCAATATCATAGTCCGCTACGTGAGGGCGATGAAAAACCAGACAGGAGCGGCGCAGACAGTGTATACCATAGCCGACGGTCAGGCGGAGGCGGCGGAATTCCTGGTGGAAGAGGGAACGAGATATCTGGAGAAGCCGTTGAAAGAGATCCATTTAAAGAAAAATGTTCTGGTGGCGTGTATTACCAGAGGCGCCACACAGGAGATTCCAAACGGAGATTCCTACTTTGAAAAGGGTGACACGGTTATTATTGTCACCAATGGAAAAAAGGGGATTTACCAGCTGAATGATATCTTTGAGTAGACGGGAAAGGGACAAGTGCGGGGAAGAACGCTGAGTTCCAGGGGCATATTAAGTGGTCAGGGACATTACAGGGCAAAATTCTTCGCATGAAAAATGTCAGGCGGATATATTTCTCACTGAAAGTTTGCGCCGGTGGGTCGGTATGACAGAAAGCGGGACATTCTTCTCATGGAAGATTTGTGCCGCCGGATGCGGCATGGGGGTTAGTGCGAATTATGAATTATAAGATGATGGGACGTTTTGTTGGGAGAATGCTGATCGTGGAGGCGGTTTTTATGCTGCCGGCGCTGTTGATCAGTCTGTTTGGAGGTGAGCGTTCCTCTGTGTTGGCTTTTTTGGTGAGTATGGCGGGAATCATACTGGCAGCGACAGCACTTCTGGTTATCTGCAAAGGATCTAAGAATAAATTCTATGCCAGAGAGGGTCTGGTCTGTGTGGGTCTGAGCTGGGCGATCCTGAGTCTGCTGGGCTGCCTGCCCTTTTATTTATCAGGAGCGATCCCGAATTTTGTGGATGCTTTCTTTGAGATCGTATCCGGTTTTACCACGACTGGGGCTTCCATCCTGACGGAAATAGAGGGGCTGCCTAAGGGAATCCTGTATTGGAGGAGTTTCAGTCACTGGCTGGGAGGCATGGGCGTGCTGGTGTTTTTGCTGGCGATCACTTCCGCAGGCGGCGGTGACAACGGATTTACCATGCACCTTCTGCGGGCCGAGAGCCCGGGTCCCAATGTGGGAAAGCTGGTGCCTAAGATGCGTAAGACGGCGAGAATCCTTTATGAACTGTATATTGTGCTGACTGTCATTAATGTGATCTTTCTGCTGGCGGGAGGTATGCCTTTATTTGAAGCGGTCTGCACGGCATTCGGCACGGCAGGTACGGGTGGTTTCGGCATAAAGAATGACAGTATAGCGGGTTACAGCCCCTATATACAAAATGTCTGTACCGTGTTTATGCTGCTGTTCGGCGTTAACTTTACCTGCTATTATTTGCTGATGCTGAAACAGTTTAAAGCTGTGTTTCAGGATGAGGAACTGAGATTTTATCTGGGAGTGGCGGTGGCGAGCGTCCTGCTGATCGTGTGGAATCTGAAAGGATTTTATCCCACTCTGCGGGAAACTCTGCGTCATGCGGCTTTTCAGGTGGCAAGCGTGATGACTACAACGGGCTACGCCACCACGGATTTCGACCTGTGGCCCACCTTTTCCAAGGTGATCCTGTTTTCCCTTATGGTGGTGGGAGCCAGCGCGGGAAGTACCGGCGGCGGATTTAAATGCGGCCGTGTGCTTCTGGTGGTCAAGAGCCTGCGACGCAGTGTGCGGCAGGTCATCCATCCGGAGAAAGTGCAGGTGGTGCGTTCCAACGGGCATCCGGTGGACGAAAAGATACTACAGAATACCAACGCTTATCTGGCGGCTTATGTGATCATTATTTTGCTGAGTTTTCTTTTGATCTCCATAGACGGATTTTCCATGATGACCAATCTGTCTGCGGTGATGGCGTGTTTCAATAATATCGGGCCGGGCTTTGAGGCTGTAGGGCCTTCCTGCAACTTCTCAGGGTTCAGCAGCTTTTCGAAGATCGTGCTGATCATGGATATGCTGGCGGGAAGACTGGAGATCTTCCCCATACTGATCCTGTTCTCCCGGACTACCTGGAAGAGACGATAAAATCACAACAATCCCATTGTCCTCAGGATAAAGACAGCCAGGAAGGTGGTGAAGATGGATGCGATGGAGGTCCATACCACCAGCTGGCCGGCGAGGACGCCGTCGTTGTCCATCTCCTGAGCCATAATGGCGCTGGATACGGCCACGGGGGAGCCGAACAGGGCGATCAGCGCAGGGTAAACGGTGGCGTCAAAGCAGATAAGACCGGTATATCTGGAGAGGATCACAGAAAGTCCGATGACTGCCAGGGGAACTGCCACAACGCGTGCGGCGGTTCCGATGAGGATCTCCTTCAGCATTCCCTTCACCGCGGCGAAATCAAACAGCCCGCCCAGGATCACCAGTGCCAGAGGGGAACTGATCCGGGACAGATTGCTGACCGCGTCATAGAAGAATTTCATACTGCCCGACAGAGAGAACACAAGGCTTCCGTCCGCGTTTACAGGGATAAAGGAGCGGATGCCCAGTACGGTCAGACCGCACACCACACCGATGATCAGGGGGTTTTTGGCAATTTTTATCAGAACATCCTTTAGATTGGCCTTATGGCCGTCCTCGCTGTCCAGAAACATGGTCAGTGCGAGGACGGCGAGAATGTTAAAAGTGGGAATGGAGAAAGCGCTCAGGACGGCGGCGATCCCCTTTCCCTCCGCACCTCCCAGGGATTCCGCAAGGGGCAGTCCGATAATGGCAAAGTTGGAACGGAACACGCATTGCAGGATGACGCCTTTCTGTTTATTGTCGGGAACGGTCAGCTTCACCAGAATAAGCCCGATGAAAAAGGCGGCAAAGATGGCGATTTCGGAGTAGATCACCACGGACCAGTTGATGTCGGTGAAGGACTCGATGTTGTATACATTGACGAACAGCATACAGGGTAGACATACGCGGAAGATCAGCCGGTTACCCTTTTTAAACCAGTCTTCGTCCAGGAATTTTTTCTGTTTCAGCAGATAGCCGAACAGAATCAGTAATATGATGGGCAGTATGGCATTTAACGCAAATAAAAGTGTATCCATTTTTCCTCCCGTTCTGCCGCATAAGCGGCATTTATATTTTGAATACATTTGGACGTACCATTCAGTCCGTTTCCCGTACCTCTGTCACATTCTTTAAAATAAATTTCCGGTCCGGTTCCCCTTGAAAGTGTACATGATCCAATTCCAATAATGTCACATTCTCACAGACAAAGCCCGTATGCAGGAATTCCTCTTTCCAGGCGGTCATGGCCATCTCGCCGGGAGAGGCATCGGGCCTGTAGGAGACGGAAATGTTTTTCAAAGTTACTTTTTCCAGCATGGATTCCGGCAGTCCCAGAAAGAATCCCACGCCGTAGGACACATTTTCGCAGATAATATCCTCAAAGGCAAATTCCCTGAATACAGGGGTCAGGTCTGTGACTTCCCGGTATTCCCGGACAAAGCGTTCGTCATACTCATCATTGCCGGCTTTGTAGAAAGCATTGATGACAAAAGGGGCTTTCACGTCATCCATCCGGATGTTCCGAAAGGTGATATCCTGTATCACCGCCAGATTTCCCCGGCCCCGCTGGCTTTTGATCCTGAGTCCTCTGTCCGTCTGACGGAAGATGCAGTTCGTCACCAGTACTTCCCGGATGCCGCCGCTGTTCTCACTTCCCAGAGTGACGCCTCCGTGTCCGTATTCCATGAGGCAGTTGCGGATCATGATACAGGAGGAAGGGGTGTGATATTTGCGTGCAAAGTCGATCTTGCCGGACTTGATGGCGATGCAGTCGTCTCCCACGCTGATCCGCACCCCCACAATATCCACGTCATGGCAGGATTCCGGATCTATGCCGTCTGTGGTGGGAGAATCGGCGGGATTGATCAGATTCATGTTGATGTATTTCAAATGTCTGGAATAAAAGGGATGCTGGTTCCAGGAAGGTGTATTGCAGACAGTGATGCCTTCCAATGTCACAAACTCACAGGTGTGCAGGAAAATCCCCTTGGGCCGTCTGGCGATCCGCTTTGTCCGGTGGTCGATCCACCAGTCTCCCGCCTGCGCGTTACAGTCGATAATGCCCTCCCCGTAGATACAGACATGTCTGACGCCGATGCCGGTGAGGATGCTGGCAAAGGAATCGTCCGCACAGCCCTCCCAGGTTCCCAGAGGAATGCCATTTGTCTCTTCGTCCGCCTTTAAGACAGGGAAAATGGTGCGGTCCGTCTCGCCTACCAGCCGGGAACCCTTCGCAAGATGCAGGATCAGGTTGTCGCGCAGAAACAGGGAAGTCACCTTATAAACACCGCGAATGGTCAGAAATTCATCGTCGGCAAGGCTGTCGATGGCCTGCTGCAGACCGGCGGTGTCATTCTCTGCGCCGCCTTCCCTGGAGGAGTGGTAAATGACTTCCCGGCGGTTCTTGGTGCGGAAGGAGAACTGATAATCCTTTGCCGTGTCCTGCGCCGCGAGCCGGAGTTCATAGCTGTGATTGGGTTCCAGCCCATGCAGGGAAAAGGAATTTTGCTCCCGCATCCCCAGGGAATCCCCGTTCAGAAACACTTCGAAAGGTTCCGTATTATAACAATCATGGTTTTCCAGCTCCACCGATATGGAGGTGGGGGTGATCAGATTTATATGTATTTTTGAAACATCAGGCATTTTACAAAACCTCCGGTTGCAGGGCCGATACCCGTATGTGATCCTGCAGAGGGAAACAGGTTCACAGGAACAATTACCTTTTCATTATATTTCATCCTGCAGGTCAGGACAAGGCTTTGTTATAAAAAAGTACCTGTATCGTTACAGTTCAGCCTTCTGCTGAACTGTAACCCTGTATCACAGCGTTCCGATCTTCTTGTCCCGTCTGTAATTGATGGGAGAGGTGTCAAAGTATCTCTTGAAGGAGCGGTTGAAATAAGTCTGGCTGGAAAATCCTATTTTGTCCACGATATCCTTGATCTTCATGTCCGTATGTTCCAGCAGGCTGGCAGCATACTTTAGTCTGGCATCCGTCAGATAATCGTTGAAGTAGTAGCCCGTCTGCTGGCGAAACACGGTTCCGAGATAGGACGGCGTTACATTCAGCTTGGCGGCCAGTGTTTTTAAGGAGATATCCTTGTCGGAAAATTCATGTATGGTTTTTAAGACGGCATCCACCATGGGATACATGGATTGCTGCATTCTGGAGAGCAGAGGGTCGCTGTCCTTTAAAAACTTCATAGTGAATTTCTTATAGACTGCCAGTATGGTTCCTTCTTCGGCGGGAAGTTCTTCCGGAAGGGGTATGCAGGAAAGAGACTCTGCCAGTTCCTGATTTTTGTCCCAAAGTTCATACTCGTTTTTGCAGATCGTGGAAATTCTCGCTGACAGAAGATGATAGCAGCAGAATGTGGGGGCATATTGGCGGAACAATCGGTCAAGTTCCTCGTCTTCCCTGGTTCTGTCGTAGGTTTCCAGAGATTTTACGGCATCTTCTGCCAGACCTGATATGACCGGGTAGAAGACAAAGGGCAGCCGTGAATACTCCAGAAAGGCCAGACTGTCCGCCTGGTGGTAACTCTGATAGACCTGGCTGTAGTCCCGGACGGCAGTGCCGGCACTGGCAAAGATCCGGATGCCGTTGGCAGCTGCCGATTTCAGGACAAGTGTCAGGAAGGTCTTGATATCGGCTTCATCCCTGGAAATGGGGGATAATACGCCCACCAGCCGCAGGGGAGTCTCGAAGAAGAAATTACCGGTGTAGTGGCCTGGAAGATATTGGAGCAGAAGATCGAAAAAGTGAGACATCATGATCTCTTCTCCCCTGGGACAGGAAAAAACGACCACAGTGAAACAGGGAGCGTTCAGATTGATGCCCAGAAGTTCCGCCCTTGTGGATAACTCACCATTGCTGAGGAGATTTTTCAGCCATTGTTCGGTAAAGGCGTTCCGAAAGGTCATCATGGAACGGCCATAAGTGCTGTTGAGCTGCTCGCGTTCCTGGATATGGCTGATGATCTGACTGATGGTATCGGAGAGCTCATCAGGATCCAATGGCTTGAGCAGATAGTTTTCGGCGCCGTAACGAAGCGCCGTTCTGGCATACTCAAAATTGTCGTAGGCGCTGAGAACGATGCAGAAGACGGAAGGCTTGGCTGCCTTGATCTTCTGTATCAGCTGCAGGCCGCTCATGGCGGGCATGGAGACATCCGTGATAACGATGCTTACGGGATGTTCCAGACAATAATCCAGAGCGGCATGGGGATCTGTGGTTGCAAATCCCACTTCTATATGGAATCCGATCCATTCAATTGCCTTTGCCAGACCATCCACGATCAATGGTTCATCATCTACAATCACTGCCTGGTACATAAAATTTTCCTCCTTGCTTGTCTGTATCGTATAGCGGTTTATAATATATCGGTCTGCATTCTGCCGGACCACAGGAAAACCGGTCGGGAAGGATCATCTGCCCGCAGAAAACATCAGGTGAAAGACATCTTCAGGTGTTCTGTCGTCATGGCCGGAAAGTAGAGTTCTATCTGAAACTGCATGCCGTTTTTCCCGGAGCTGATATGCATGCGGCAATCTTCCTGAAAGACAATGCGCATGCGGCTGTTCACATTGGTCAGTGCAAAGCCCACCGTATCTTCCCGGGCATGGAGATTGGATCTGAGCTTTTCCTCCAACATTTGTATGCGCTCTTCAGAGATGGGATGTCCGTTGTTTCCCAGGGTCAGATGAATATATGGTTTCTCCCGGCAGTGAGTGGACTCTATGGAGAGAAAGAACAGATTGTCCTGGCGCTCCGCCACGATGCCGTGGACAAAATAGTTCTCGATCAGGGGCTGCAGGGTGTTTTTGGGCAGGGCAAAACGGGATATACGCTCATCCATATCAAACTCATACTCAAAATTCTGAAAGCGGTACTGATAGAGTATCATGAGATTTTCGCACAGTTCCACTTCCTCCTCCAGGGTGACGAACATGCTGGAATTGATCTGGCTTCTGTAGATCTTTGACAGCAGCAGGATCATCTGAGCGGCATCCGTCTGCCTTTGGCTGAGGACCTGGGTGCGGATGATCTCCAGAGTGTTGTAGAGAAAATGGGGATTGATACTGGTCTGCAGGGCGTAAAGTTCGCTTTTCTTCTGCTGCAGTTCATAGACGTAGGAACGCTCCACATTGCGCTGCAGCTCTTCGCACATGGCATTAAAACCGTCAATGATCTGGGTGAATTCGTTGCGCCCGGAGGACTTCGCCATGCGGTAAGTGAGGTCATCGAGGGAGAAGTGTTTCATTCCGTCCAGGATCCCGTATATATTGCGTTGGGACAGATAATAGGTGATGAAATACAGGGTAAAGGAAAACAAGGTTACCAACAGGGCGATGAGCAGGCTCAAATAAGTGATGGAACCTCTGGGGACAGAGTATCTGGCCGTGTGGTAAGTTACAGAAAATCCGTATTGCCTGTTGTACAGGGTGCTGGTATAACAGTTTTCCAAATCCAGGGTGGGGTTGGAGTGGAAGAAAAGATTCCCGGCATCGTCTTTGATGAGGAAAGCGCTTTGATCTCCCAGATCGAAATTGGTCAGTATATCCGTGTATTCTGATGTGGAATACAGGGGGATCAGATAGCCGAGCGGGGTGGTGGGACTGCGGTAGAGCGTGGCGGTCATGCCATAGAAGCTGCTGTGTCTGCTGCCTTCACTGTCGCAGGCGGTCAGCAGCCTGCTGACCGTGTCCAGATCCAGAAGGCTGCCGGAAAAGGGAGAGGGAGCCTGGATGTCGGGGATGACATCCGCATGGAAAAGATAGGATCGGGAGTCTGTATAATAATAGAGCTGCTGCCTGTCCGGAGAGAAAACCAGAAAGCCGCGCAGGTATCTGTCGTCCCGGCAGAGATCCGCGAACATGCGGATACAATAGTTTCGGGTAAAAGCAGAAACCTCTTCGTATGAGGGTGCATCCAGCAGATCACAGAGGAGAGGATTACACTGACCGTCCGACAGGAATTTGCCGGCCAGAATGCTGAAATCTTCCACACGGTTGACAAAGGCTTCCGACAGATTGACTGCCGCAAGGTCGTAGGATTTCAGGTATTGGGTTTTCTCATACTGACGGGACAGATGGCCGATGATAATGCTGGAAATGATGGAAAAGGTGCCTAGCAGAGCAGTGCAGATGAGCAGCATTCTGGTGAAAAATCCATAACCATTTCCGGTATATCTTTCGTACTTCATAAGAAATCCTCCATGTCCTCTGGCGAAAACCGGACGACGTTGTCTGTTACCTGTATTGTAACATGGAGCCCGAAAAACAGGAAAGTAATAAAAATCTGGAATATTTGCACTTTTTAAAAGAGAAACGTTTTGGAGTCTTGCACCCTGTGGATATATGTCATATAATTAAAAATTTCACACCTATAAAACTGTATAAATTACACAAATTGTATCCTGCACATACCGAAGAAAATTGTTAAAATGTACAAGTTTTAGAAATTTGTTCAATTTACCTTGGATAAAATGACAGATACAATAGGTGATGTAAACGTTCCATGTGTGAACTGACAAAATAAGTGGGGTGAAAAGGTATGCAGAAAACGAAAGCTCTGAAGAAGAAATCGCCGCGTGACAAAGCAGGGTTCAGGCTGTTTCTTCTGTCACTGCCATTCCTGATAGGGATCCTGATCTTCTCCTATCTGCCTTTGGCGGGGTGGTCCTATTCTTTTTTCAACTATAAACCCGGTAAAGCATTATTTGACTGTGAGTTTGTGGGATTCAAATGGTTTGCAGCACCATTCAACAATCCGGTGCTCAGAGACCAGTTTGTGCGGGTGATGAAAAATACGCTGGGTATCAATCTGCTGTACATGGCGACTATGATCCTTCCTATGATCTTTGCAATGTTCCTGATGGAGATCCGATGGAAAGGGTATCGTAAGCTTGTGCAGACACTGACCACCATTCCCAATTTCATCAGCTGGGTTCTGGTGTACGCGGCATTCTTTGCTCTGTTTTCCACGGAAGGTCTGCTGAACAATATTCTGGTGGGGGCAGGGGTACTGGCCACGCCGGTTAATTTCCTGACTACCACGGGACATATGTGGTTGAAGATGCTGGGATATCATCTGTGGAAGGGGCTTGGGTGGGGAGCTATTGTCTATATTTCCGCCATTACTTCCATTGACACCGAGATCTATGAAGCTGCCAATATTGACGGGGCCGGAAGGTTCCAGAAGATGTGGCATATCACCACGCCGCATCTGATTCCCACTTTTTTTGTTATGTTTGTCCTGCAGATCGGCAATATTATCAATAACGGAATTGACCAGTACCTGGTGTTCTCCAACGCATTGACGCAGGATTATATCGAAGTGCTGGATCTGTATGTATATCGATACGGTCTGCAGCAGGGGAATATATCCTATGCGACTGCGGTGGGCATGTGGAAGTCCCTGATCAGTGTGCTGCTGGTATTTGTGGCGAATACCCTGTCCAAAAAGATCAGAGGTTCATCCATATTCTAAAAAAGACCGGCTGAGAAATAGCATTCACAAATATTGATAACGGCATGTTTCCGGACAACTCCGTGTGCCGGCGGAAAACATGCGGAACTCTGATAGGAGGTATCATGGTCAGAAAACAGAGAGAAGATGATAACCGTTCCGTGGTAAAACGGACATGGCGCGATCACATTTTGGATATTGTGATCTGCCTCGTATTTGGGATCTTTACCATAATCTGTATCTATCCCTTTTATTACATATTTATCAACACCATCAGCGACAACTCCCTGGTGTCCATGGGAAGGATCAGCTTCATCCCCAGAGGGATCCACTTCGCAAATTATGTGAAGGTGCTGTCTCTGAAAGAGCTGCCGGGAGCAACCATGGTGTCCCTGGCCAGAACCGTGCTGGGTACGATCTTTACCATTATCTGTGCCGCGTTTCCCGCCTATTGCTTTTCCAGACCGGAGTACTGGCATAAGAAGGTATTCTATCGTTTTGTCATCATCACCATGTATTTCAGTGCGGGTGTGATCCCCACTTTCCTGATATACAGGACTATCGGGATCTATGACACTTTCTGGGTATATATACTTCCCTGCTGTGTGACGCCTTTCAATCTGATCCTGGTGAAGACTTACATGGAGTCTCTTCCCCAGTCCCTGGAGGAATCGGCGGAGATTGACGGCGCCGGCTATATGGTGCGGTTCCTGCGGATAGTTATGCCGCTGTGCAAGCCCATATTGGCCACTATCGCGGTATTCTCCGCGGTGGGACAATGGAACAACTGGATGGACACGGTTTTGTACACTAAAAATCGAAATCTGCAGACTTTGCAGTACGTGCTTTATCGTTACCTGAAGGAAGCCAACACGCTGGCGGAGATTGCCCGCGAGAATCCGGAGATGATGGCTGAGATGGATCCGGCCACCATGCTGTCGCCGCTGACCATCAAATATACGGTGTGTATTGTGACGATCCTGCCCATCCTGGTGGTATATCCTTTCTTCCAGAAGTATTTTGTAAAAGGAATGATGGTAGGCGCGGTAAAAGGTTAAGTAAGGACGAAGGCGGATATCTGCTTTCTCATAAAAGGAAATGGAGGGTAAAACATGAAAAAGAAGTTATTGTCATTACTGATGGCTTCCGCTATGGTATTTTCCATGGCGGCCTGTGGAAATTCGGATGCAGGATCAGGCAGTTCTGCAGAGGGTCAGGCAGGAGATCAGACTTCCGGTGCACCGGAAGGATCCGCAGCGGCTTCTGACGCGAATGCCGGGAGAGAGGAGACGACGGTATCTGCTTTTGTAATGCAGGCGGTTACCGGTGAGTCCGGAATCTGGCAGGGATGGGGCGCAAAGAAGCTATATGACGATCTGATGATGAAGATTGATTTTGAGCCCACCGGCAATGAGGTGGAGACCAAGCTGCAGCAGTATCTGGTGGCGGGACAGCTGCCGGATCTGGTAGGTTTAAAGGGACTTGACCAGGCACAGCTTACAATGGATGCGGATATGCTCCTTCCTCTGGATGAGTACAAGGATCAGCTGCCCAATATATTTGAAAATGAGATCTACGCCAACGCGGTGAGATATTCTCAGGATTTCACCAGCAATGACACCGGACATCTGTATCTGATGCCTGTGGCTATCGGACCGACCGCCTACAATTCCCTGAATTGGGTTCCCCAGCTTCAGTGGGATGCCTATAAGCAGGTGGGAATGCCCGAGGTGACAACTCTTGAGGATTATCTGGATGTGGTGGAGAAAATGGTGGAGTATAAGCCCACCACAGAAGCCGGAGAAAAGGTATATGGCTTCTCCCTGTTCTCCGACTGGGACAATGTAAGTGCCCTGGAGATATCCACACTGTCCTTTATGTATGGGATTGACACAGAGTATGTGTCCCCTCTGATGGAGACCAATATCCTGACCAGAGAAACCAAGTCTCTGCTGTCGGATGACAGCTTTTACAAGAGAGCGCTGAAGTTCTATTTTGATGCCAATCAGAGAGGACTTCTGGATCCGGATTCCATGTCTCAGACATACAGCGATGTGGAGGCAAAATTCAGTGCGGGCAGGGTTATGTTCTCCTGGTTCTCCTGGCTGTCAGGCAGCTACACGACGGACAACCAGAACAATGAGGAAAAAGTGGACGGTATGGCAAGCGTTGTGGCAAATGACATGAAGCTTTACAATGCGCCCGAACAGACTATAGGCCGTAACTGGTACTTTGCCATTGCAAAGGAGTCCAAGAATCTGGATGCGGCTCTGGAACTGCTGAACTGGCTGTATGATCCCGAGGTATGCTTCTATCTCACCAATGGTCCTCAGGGCGTGATCTGGGATTACGATGCAAACGGTGAGCCCTATGTGATCGAGGAGGATATCGTATCCAAGAATACGGAGCTTCTGGTACCGGAGGATATCGGTGGAGGAGCTTTCAGGGACGGCGTATACAGCTTTAACAGCTTAGGCCCCCAGGCTGCTACCATCATGGACAACGGCTATACCATGAGTTATCGCTACTGGCCTTCCTGGCTGAGGAGGAATCCGACTCTGCTGAAACAGGAAGTGAATGAGATGTTAGGCGGTGTCAGCGTGCTGTCAGAGTATCTGGAGCCCAGAGACATGATCGCGGATTCCACCCAGGCTGTGAATATGATCACTCCCGCAAGTGATGATATGGAGATTGTGATCACCCAGATCGGTGAGATCGTTAAAAAGTATTCCTGGCAGATGGTGTATGCTTCCGACGAGGCGGAGTTTGAGGCTCTGTGGAACACTATGACGGAGCAGGCTAAACAGCTCGGTCTGGATCAGGTGACAGAGTATTACACGCAGGAATGGAAGAAAGCGCTTGAGATTGTAAAAGATTACGAATAAAGTCAAGCAAATTGAATGCCGGCTGTCGTGGATGTTCTGCGGCAACCGGCATTGTGATATAAGACCTTATTCAGGACCATCAGGAAAATGGCGGAGGGGGATGAAGAAATGCCCAAAGAGAATAGTATTATGTTTGACACCTGGGCCAAATGCTGGCAGCAGGGGTGTCTTCTGGGGAATGGATTCATGGGACAGGTGGTTTACGGATGTCCTGAGGAAGAGACAGTGGAACTGTCACATGTGGCCTTTTTCTCCGGATCGGGCAATGTGGATCCCTATCCCGAAAAAGGTGCGGAAGCCTTCACCAGGGCCAGGTGCGCCGCCCGGAAGGGGGATCATGAGGAAGTGTACCGGCAGACAGGGAAGCTTATGGGAAAAAGAGGCAACTATGGCACCAATCTTCCTGTGGGAAAGCTGTGTATCAAAATGGAAGGCCAAAGGAATGTCACGGGTTACAGAAGATTCCTGAATCTGGACAGGGGTGTCATGGGATGCGGATATGGTACGGAGGGAAATCATCACGTCCGGGAGGCATTTACTTCCCATGAAGACCATGTGTTTGCCTATTGCCTGGAACAGGATGGCGGGGAGATATCCTTTACTCTTTCCTTTGACGGAGGCCGTAATCCCTGTCGGAGCTGGGCGGAAGAGGGAATGCTGTGCTTTCGGACCCGGGCCCTGGAGACGCTGCACAGTGATGGCAGGGAAGGAACCTGGCTGTGCGGGGCAGTGAGGGTATGTGCAGAGGGAAGCCGGGGTGAGGATATATGTCCCGAAATGGTGGTTTTGAATGAAATACAGGGGATAATAAATGATCCTGAAGTCCGTGGAACAGCGAATGCCCAAAAGGATCCTGATTTCAATATTCCCTATGGCGGGATCGGCGTACGGATCAGGGGTGCGAAGCGTGCGGTGATCTACCTGGCCATGGACACATGGACGGAGGAAGAGGAAAAGGCCGGGGAAGTATTGGAGTCGGTAAAGGCACAGGTGTGCCATGGCGTGGAAGATTATTCCGGGCTGTGGGAACGTCACTGTCTGGATGTGAGCGCTCTGATGAGCAGGCAGAGACTGAGCCTGGGTTTCTGGAGGAAACCGGAGGAACAGGAAAAGGCGGCAAAAGACGTCGAAGAGAGTCCGTGCGCGGGAGAATTGCTGGAACGCGTCAGGCAGGGGGAAGACAACCGGCGGTTGACAGAACTGATGTATCAATATGGGAGATATCTGCTGTTGTCCTCATCCCGGAAGGATTCCCCGCTGCCGGCGCATCTCCAGGGTGTGTGGAATGACGATGTGGCCTGTCGGATCGGCTGGACCTGCGATATGCACCTGGATATCAACACCCAGATGAATTATTGGATCAGTGAGCCGGGGAATCTGGGAGAATGTCACCAGCCTCTGTTTGACTGGATGGAGCAGCGGCTGATTCCCAATGGGAGGCTCACGGCCCGGAAATGCTATGGCTGTTCCGGATGGGTGGGAGAACTGGTCTCCAACGCATGGGGCTATGCGGCTCCTTACTGGAATGAGTCCCTGTCTCCCTGTCCTACGGGAGGAATCTGGCAGGCCTCCGATTATCTGGAGCATTACCGCTACGGGCAGGACAAAGCGTTTCTGGAGAGGCGCGTGCTGCCTGTCATGGAAGAGGCGGTCATCTTTTTCCTGGAATATCTGTTTGAGGACGGGGAGGGCTATCTGGTGGGAGGCCCCTCCATTTCACCGGAAAATGCGTTCCTGGCGGATGGGAAAAAGTATTATGCTTCCCTGGGATGTACCTACGAGACGGTGATGATCCGGGAGCTGTTTCTCCAGTATGTGGAAATCTGCCGTGAACTGGGGATCGAGGGCGAACAGGAAACCGAGGTAAGTCAGGAAATCAAGGCAGGACGGGAAATCAAGGCAGGATGGGAAACCGAAACAGGTCAACAAGCGGTCCGGAGCAGTCTTCTGCGCCGGGTGAAGGCGGCGCTGCCCAGGCTGCTGCCCTACAGGATCCTGTCGGACGGCACATTGGCGGAGTGGCGCCACGATCACGAAGCGGCGGATCTTCAGCACAGACATACCAGTCATCTTCTGGGGCTGTTCCCCTACGGACAGATCACCCCGGAGGGCACGCCGGAGCTGGCTGACGCGGCGGCAGCTTCCATACGGAAGAAGCTGACTCCCTGTGAAAACTGGGAGGATACCGGCTGGGCAAGATCGCTGCTGACCCTTTACAGCGCAAGGCTGAGGGAGGCTGAACAGGCATATCATCACCTGGTGAGCATGCAGGCGGTTCTGACAGGCCCCAACCTGTTGGTGATGCATCCGCCTACCAGAGGAGCGGACTCTTTTATGGAAGTGTATGAGCTGGACGGTAACACCGGTTTTTCCATGGCGGTGATGGAGATGCTGGTGCAGAGCCACGGGAATGGTATCCGTCTGCTCCCGGCGCTTCCTGAAGCATGGCCTGACGGAAAGCTGGAAGGAGCCGTTGTGAGAGGCGGGATCATTTTGGATTTGTACTGGGAGAATGGAATCCCCGCAAAGATCGCAATGCTGTCCGGGGCGGATAAGAAGGTGACAGTCCGATACAGGGACGTTGCCCGGGAATATTTCCTTGCGGCAGGAAAAAGGATCGAAATAATATGGCCAACCGGAGAAATGTCAATGTATACTGAAAGGATCAGGAACTGAAAACAACATGCCCCCGGACAGTGTTTTGATATGTGGGCGCCTCAGAGCGGCTGTACATTTATCATTGGTTCTGTGCGCTGACGGGGGACATGGGGAACTCAAATAGGAGATTGTGAAATGTTGAAGGTTGTAAAGATCAGAATGGAGTATCTGGAGCATCCGGTAGGGCTGGACAGGATGCCCCGGTTTGGCTGGGTGCTGGAGAGTGACCGGAAAAACATGGTACAGAAAGCGTACCGGCTGCAGATCGCGGAGGATCCACAGTTCGAAAGCCTGATTTATGACAGCGGGACTGTGGAGAGCGGGGAATCTGCCCATGTGTCGGTTCCCGGCGGAGGACTTTGTTCCTGCAGAGAATATTTTGTGAGAGTCCGTGTCAGCGACGGAACGGAGGAAAGTTCTTACAGCGAGACATCATCCTTTGTGACGGCATTGTTGGACAGAAGTGAGTGGAAGGCACACTTCATCACCGCGGAGGAAGAAAGAGACAGGGATCGGTCAGGCAGCACCTGTCTCAGGAAAAGCATTGTTATTGACGGGGAGATAGAGTCAGCCTATGCGTGCAGCACGGCATTGGGGCTGTACCGCCTTTTTGTCAATGGGAAAAAAGCCGGGACGGATGAGATGACTCCCGGATGGACTTCCTATCACAAGCATCTCTGCTATCAGACCTATGATGTGACGGAACTTTTGAAAGAGGGGGAGAATGTTCTGGAGGCCATGCTGGGAGCCGGCTGGTATAAAGGAAAGATGGGATTTCTGCTGCTCCGGAATAATTACGGGACGAGAACGGCTTTTCTGATGCAGCTGCTGGTGCGATATAAGGATGGCCGTGAGGAGATCTTCCTGACGGACGGGAGCTGGCAGGGGCGGCCGGGGCCTGTGACCTTCTCGGAGATCTATGACGGAGAGTGCTATGATGCCAGGCTGGAGACCCCGGGAGAAATGGAATGGAAACCGGTAAGCCTGACGGATTTTTCCAGAGAGGCATTGACGGCTCAGGCGGGCGGCAAAGTGCGGAAGATGGAAGCGCTGCCGGCCCGGGAGGTGATCACGACACCCGGGGGCGAGACGGTTATTGACTTTGGGCAGAACCTGACAGGGTGGGTGCATTTTCGCGTGCAGGCGGAGTCCGGCAGCCGGATTGTCCTGAAATGCTTCGAGACATTGGATGCACAGGGGAATGTGTATACGGCGAACCTTCGTTCCGCGAAGCAGGAGATCCGTTACATCTGCAGGGGAGGGTGCGTGGAGGAATATCATCCGCTCTTTACGTTTATGGGATTTCGGTATGTGCAGGTACTGGAGTGGCCCGGGGCAGTGGAAGCCGGGGATTTTTCGGCTTTCGCACTGTATTCTGAAATGGAACAGACGGGAACCTTTCAATGCTCTGACCCGCTGGTGAACCGCCTGCAGCAGAATATTCTGTGGGGGCTGAAAGGGAATTTTCTGGATATTCCCACGGATTGTCCTCAGCGGGACGAGAGGGTGGGATGGACGGGAGATGCCCAGATATTCTGCAGGACGGCCTGTTGGCTTATGAATACCTATACTTTTTTCCGTAAATGGCTGAGGGATGTGGCGGCGGATCAGACGGCTGAGGGCGGTGTGCCCCATGTAGTGCCCGACATTATCAGTGGAAAGGAAGAGAACGACTGGCTTCTGTCCCAGGGAACTCATTCCGCGGCGGCGTGGGCGGATGTGGCGGTGATCAATCCCTGGACCCTGTACCTGGTCTTTGGCGACAGAGAGATCCTGGAGGAACAGTATGACAGCATGAGAAAGTGGATCGACTTCATGCGGGAGCATTCCACGGATTACATATGGAATTACCGGCTGCAGTTCGGAGACTGGGTGGCATTGGACGCGGAGGAGGGAAGTTACTTTGGCGCTACGCCCAACGACCTGACATGTACGGCTTATTTTGCCTATTCCACCGGTCTTTTTGCGAAGATTGCAGGAATTCTGGGGAGAGAGGAAGATGCCGCGTCGTACCACGGACTGTATGAGCGGATCGTGGAGAAGTTCCGGGAGACCTTTTTCCGTGAGGACGGCGTCATGACGGCGCAGACGCAGACGGCCCATATCCTGGCGCTGCATTTTGATCTGGTTCCGGAGGCGTTTCGGGAAAAGACTGCAGCGCGGCTTGCAGAGCTGTTGGAGAAGGAGAACGGACATCTGGTAACGGGCTTTGTGGGAACACCTTATTTCTGTCATGCCCTCAGCCGGAACGGCTATGAGAAGGAGGCTTATGAACTGTTGCTGAAAGAGGATTTCCCCTCCTGGCTCTATCAGGTGAAGATGGGGGCAACCACTGTCTGGGAGCACTGGGACGGCATGAAACCGGACGGAACCATGTGGAGCCCGGATATGAATTCGTTCAATCACTATGCCTATGGCGCTGTGGGAGACTGGCTTTACCGTGTGGTCCTGGGGATGGAAATCGATGAGAAGGATCCGGGATATCATCATTCCATTATCAGTCCGCAGACGGGGGATGCATTTGATTTTGCGGAGGGGACTTATGAGAGCATATATGGTTCCCTGAAAGTCCGTTGGGAAAAAGCGGAAGGCGGGGAGGCCCGCAGGCTGCGGATCACGGTTCCTCATAACACTGCCGCCGAGATACGGTTGGAGAAGGGGGCGGAGCAGATCAGAGCGGAGGGTCTGCGCTTTGAGGCTAAGGGAGGCGTGTTCACTGCCAAATGCGGATCCGGGGAGTGGGAGATCATATATCGGAAGAAGAGGCAGAATGGGTTGGTTTAAGATGATTTGATCTGCAGCAAATGGTGACGCACATCTGTCAGAAGGCAATTTTCAAACACGACCACGGGCCCCAGGCCAAAGTCAGGAAAGGGTGTGTATTCGTTATGGAGATAAGATCAGGCGAATTTATTTTACAGGTAAAGATATTGTACGGAAAAAACGGAATATGGATTCCGGTGCCGGAGGATTGCTGTACGGATAAGGGCTGTGACTTCCGGACAAAGGAGGCGGAATATCATGTCGCCTTTGAGCAGAGTGAAGCAGAGGGAGAGATCGCTTATCGTATGTCTTTCAAGGCATCTTACGACACCTGCATGAAGCTGTTGGTATCCCTGCCCGGGGAGGAGGACTGTTTTCATGTGATCCCCTGCAACATCTATGGGGACAATCACGCGGAGGATGTGCGCATCGGGGAATTTCCTCTTCTGACCGAAAAGCATCCGGAGGCGGCATTCTGCTCTCCCTACTGGGAATTTCGGGCGGACCGGGCGGCTATGCCTCTGACGGCGCTGTGCTGTAAGAGGGGCGTGGCGGCGGTGTCCGTGGATCCCTATTCGGATGAGAAGGGAAGAGAAGGGGGAGGCTTTATCAGGAACGGCGTTTTTGCCCGGCTGCCTGACTGTTTCGGAGTGACTCTGGGCTACACCAATGATCCGGTGACCTTTCTAAACCGTTCCGTGCCCGTGGCCGCCACCGGAGACCGGGGAAGAGAGGCCTGCGCCGAAGGCAGGATCTACACGGTGGCCGGAAAGGGGCGAACCGGGATTCATGATATCGTGCGCCGGGAATATGAGAAAGTGCATGTGAGACCCCGGTATACCCGGAGCCTGCGCCAGGCCGCGGAGGCCATGTTGGAGGCCTTCTGCTGTCTAAACTACGATCCCGGCACCGGAGAATATACCAACAGGAAATGTCATCCTCTGACGGATATGGAGTTGAAGCCCTGGCGGAACGTGGTGGAGATTGGCTGGACGGGAGGGGCCATTCTGGCTTTTCCCCTTGTGATGAGCAGATATCTGTTGGGTGATTTCGCGGAGAAACGGCTGGATCAGGCCATGTCCGGGGAGGAGATACTGGACAGGATCGTGGCGGGGTATCGGGAGGAGTCGGGATTTTTTAATGATCTGTACGCATCCGCGGGCAGGCCTTCCGAGGATCTTCTGAACGGATGGTGGACCGATTATGGCCTTTGCAGGGACTGCCATTGTGCCTATACGCAGGGCAGTGCGGTGTACTATATTCTGAAAACCGTTTTGTTCCTGAAGGAGAGAGGGCTTCCCTGCAGGGATACCTGGATCACAGGCTGCAAGAGAGTGCTGGACACGGTAGTTTCCCTGCAGAGAGAGGACGGCGCTTTCGGCTATATCTATTCTGCGAAGGAGCGAAAGGTATTGGATTGGGAGGGGTTTGCGGGATGCTGGTTTGTGCCATCGCTGGTGTATCTGGCCCGGCTGTCCGGGGAGGCTTCCTATGTGGAGAGGGCGAAGAAGGCACATACTTATTACCGGAATTATGTTTTGGATCTGGACTGTTACGGAGCTCCCATGGATACCTGGAAGGCCGTGGATCAGGAGGGGAATCTCAGTTTTTTGCACGGCAGCAGGCTGTTGTATGAATATACGGGGGAGGCGGTCTTTTTGGAGGATATGAAACAGAGCGCAGGCTATGAGTTCCTGTGGCGGTACGGATATCCCACCCGCCCGGAACATCCTCCGGTGAATGCCGGCTGGAATGCCTGCGGCGGTTCCGTCACGTCCGTCTCCAATCCTCATATTCATCCCATGGGTGTGCTGGCGGATGAAGATCTCTTTTTCCTGGGGGAGGTTACCGGGGATGATTATTACACGCAGCGGGCGCTGGATTCTGTGGCCTGGATGATGCAGACCCTGGAGCTGTATCCCCACAGGACGGGATATGGGTGTTACGGTATTTTGTCCGAAAGGTGGTGCCCCTCCGACGGACTGGTGACGGAGCGATATGACAACGGGGAGCCGTATGCCTCCTGGTTCAGCTATAATCTGTGGGCGGCCGCTAACGTGTTGGAAGCGGTGCTCCACGGCATGGAAAGGGCTGATGGAGAGTGTGGAGGTAAACTTTCAAATATGGATCAATATGTGCAGGAGGGTGTGTAAACACCCATATCTGAAGCGCACAGGGAGGTGTAAAAATGACAAAGACAGTGTTGGGCTATGCGCCTACGAGACGAAGTATCTTTTCTGCGCCGGATGCGGTAAAGTATGCCGATCTGACCAGGGAAAAGCTGAAAGACATGGGAGTATCGTTTGTGGATATCGATGATATCTCCGAGGACGGTCTGCTTCATGACGACGGAGACCGCATCCGGATCGCGGAGAAATTTCAGGAGCGGAAAGTGGACGGCCTGTTTTTCCCCCATGGCAATTTTGGCACGGAATATGAGGTGGCCAGGCTGGCCAGGGAATTGAATGTGCCCGTGTTGCTCTGGGGACCCAGGGATGAGCGCCCGGATGAGAACGGCGTGCGTCTGCGGGACAGCCAGTGCGGGTTGTTTGCCACGGGTAAGGTATTGCGGCGGTTTGGGGTGCCCTTTACATATCTGTGTAACTGCAGGCTGGAGGATCCGGAATTTGAGAGAGGCATCCGCAACTTCCTGGCGGTCTGCAATGTGGTAAAGGTATTTCGCAGTACCAGGATCCTGCAGATCGGTCCCCGTCCCTTTGATTTCTGGTCCACCATGTGTAATGAGGGCGAGCTGTTGGAAAAATTTCATATTCAGCTGTCGCCCATTCCCATACCGGAGCTGAAGGAGGAGATGGACAAAGTCCGGGCTGAGGGCAAAAAGGCGGCGGAAACGGTGGCTTATTGCAGGGAGCATTTTCAGATTGCAATCCGGGATGAAGAGCTGGAAACGGTGGCTGTTCTGAAGGTGGCCATGAGGAATCTGGCGGAGCGTTACGGCTGCAATGCGGCAGCCATTCAGTGTTGGAATGCATTGCAGGGTGAGATAGGCATCATGCCCTGTGCCGCCAACAGTCTGCTGAATGAGGAAGGTTTTCCCGTGGTGTGCGAGACGGACATTCATGGCGCCATAACTGCCGTGATGGTGGAGGCGGCAGGGATGGATGAGACCAGAAGTTTCTTTGCCGACTGGACGGTGCGCCATCCGGACAACGAGAACGGAGAGCTGCTGCAGCACTGTGGGCCCTGGCCGCTTTCCTGTGCGTCCTGTAAGCCTGTCATCGGTTACCCTCTTGCCTTTTCCCATCCCGGGGCGGTGGAGGCGGAGGCAAAGCACGGAGAGATGACTCTGTGCCGCTTCGACGGGGACAACGGAGAGTACTCCCTGCTGTTGGGAAATGCGATGGGAGTGGACGGTCCTTACACCAAGGGAACCTATGTGTGGGTGGAGGTGAAGAACTGGAAGCGCCTGGAGGCGAAGATCGTGGAAGGCCCCTATATCCACCACTGCGTGGGAATCCACAGGGATGTGGTGCCTGTGCTGTATGAGGCGTGCAAATATATCGGTGTGAAGCCGGATCTTTATGATGACAATGAGGATGAGGTTAAAGGAAAGGTGTGCGGTTATTGAATATGGATGAATTGACGAAAAAGGCTTATGGGCTGCGCCGGGATGTGGTTGAGGAAGTCTATCGCTCCGCTGCCGGGCATATCGGCGGGGACCTGAGCGTGATGGATATTCTGACGGTGCTGTATTTTAAAGTGATGAATGTATCTCCAAAGAACTGGGATTCACCGGAGAGGGATCGCTTTTTCCTGAGCAAGGGGCATTGCGTGGATGCGCTGTATATGGTGCTGGGAGAGAAAGGTTTTTTCGACAAGCAGGAGGCGATCAATACCTTCAGTGCCTATAACTCCAGATTCATCGGGCATCCCAACACGGAGGTGCCCGGGATTGAGATGAATTCCGGTTCTCTGGGGCATGGTCTGGCTCTGGGGGTGGGTACGGCGCTGGCCGCCAGAATGGACGGGCGCAATTACCGCACCTATGTGGTGCTGGGGGACGGAGAGATGGCGGAAGGCTCCAACTATGAGGCTATGATGGCAGCAGCCCATTATAAGCTGGATAACCTCTGTGCCACAGTGGATCTGAACAGATTGCAGATCAGCGGAACCACCAGGGAAGTCATGTGCAGCGACGACCTGGGAGAGAAGTTTAAGGCTTTCGGATGGCATGTGATCCATGTGGAGGACGGAAACGACTGTGGGCAGCTTGTGGCGGCCTATGAGGAGGCGGCAGGCATGAAGGAGCGCCCCAGTGTCCTGATCGCTCATACCGTGAAGGGTAAGGGCGTGTCCTTCATGGAAGATAATAAGAGCTGGCACCATGGTGTAATGACCGGGGAGCAATACAGGACAGCAGTGCGGGAGCTCAGGGAGGTGGAGCATGAATAAGATTACGAACCGTCAGGTGATATGCGATACGCTTCTGGAGGCGGCACAGCGGGACAGGGATCTGGTTGTGGTCTGCTCGGATTCCAGAGGTTCGGCGTCCCTGTCCGCCTTTGCGGAAAAATATCCGCAGCAGTTTGTTGAGATGGGAATAGCGGAACAGAATTTAGTGACTGTGTCCGCAGGGCTGGCCTCCTGCGGGAAAAAGGTATTTGCCGCCTCTCCTGCCTGCTTTCTCTCTACCAGGAGCTACGAGCAGGCGAAAGTGGACGTGGCCTATTCCAAAACCAATGTGACGCTGATCGGTATCAGCGGCGGCGTCAGCTACGGCGCGTTGGGAATGACTCATCACTCCTGCCAGGACATTGCAGCCTTTGCCGCACTGCCGGATATGAGAGTGTATCTGCCCAGCGACCGTTTTCAGACGGCAAAACTGACAGAGGCGCTTCTGCAGGATGAGCTTCCCGCCTATGTGCGGGTCAGCAGGTCCGCTACGGAGGATGTGTATGATGAGAAAATGACGTTTTCCCTGAATAAGGCCAATGTGCTGATGGAAGGGGAAGATATTCTTATGGTTGCCTGCGGAGAGATGGTGCCGGGCGCATACCGGGCGGGAGAGCTGCTTCGGGAAGCGGGATATGGTGTGGCACTGTTGGACATGTATTGCGTGAAGCCTCTGGATGAGGAGACGCTGTTGGCCGCGGCGGAGAATGTGAAGCTGGTGGTGACGGTGGAGGAGCACTCTCCCTTTGGGGGATTGGGCAGCATTGTTTCTCAGGTGATTTCCGCTCACTGTCCAAGACGTGTGATCAATCTGGCTTTACCGGACGGCCATATGATCGGGGGAACCAACAGGGAAATCTTTGCTCACTACGGACTGGACGGACCGGGAATTGCCCGGACAGTGCAGAGCGCCATGAGCCGGGAGGGATGACGCATGAAGTATATTATCGGGATCGATCAGAGTACCCAGGGGACCAAGGCGGTGTTATTCGACGGAGAGGGGGAGATGGTGTACCGGGCTGATGTGCCACACAGGCAGATCGTCAATGAAAAGGGCTGGGTCTCCCATGACCCGGATGAGATATACCGGAATGTGATCCTTGCGGTGAAGGCGGCGGTGGAAGGGGCAGGCGTTCCCGGAGAGCAGCTGACGGCGGTGGGCATCAGTAACCAGCGGGAGACAACCCTGCTGTGGGATCAGGATGGCAGACCTTTAAACCATGCCGTTGTGTGGCAGTGTAACAGGGCCGGGTATATAGTACAGCGGCTGCGGGACAGCGCGGAAATAGTATATGAGAGGTCGGGAATACCGCTGTCTGCCTATTTCCCGGCGGCGAAGATGGCCTGGCTCATGGAACATGCGGCTTCGGGACTTTCGGGAGACACAAAGCTGCATTTCGGCACGGTGGACAGCTGGATATTATATAAACTGACGAAAAAGCGTTCTTACAGGACGGACTATTCCAATGCCTCGCGTACACAGCTTTTTAACCTGCGCACGCTGGACTGGGACCAGGAGCTCTGCGGATTGTTTGGGATTCCGGTGGAAGCGCTGCCCCAGGTCTGTGACAGTGACAGCTGTTTTGGGACCACGGACTTTGAGGGCTTCTTGGACAGGGAGATTCCGATCCTTTCCGTGCTGGGGGACTCCCACGGAGCCTTGTTCGGACAGGGGTGTCATAAAAGCGGTATGGTGAAGGCCACTTATGGAACCGGTTCTTCGGTGATGATGAATATCGGGGAGAGCTTTGTGCAGAGCCAAAACGGTCTGACCACTTCGCTGGCCTGGGGGATGGGCGGTAAGGTCACTTATGTGCTGGAGGGAAATATCAATTACACGGGAGCGGTGATCACCTGGCTGAAGGAGGAAT
>JAIEKC010000244.1:0-7733 GCA_029064505.1 Acetatifactor sp. | reverse complement strand
TTACTGCTCGTATTTTTATTATAGTTTATAATGACGCAAAAAACAACTACTATTTATTAATCTCGTCCAACAGGTCTGTCATTTCCCTGTACAGAGTCTCCGTTTCATCCGATCCCAATATGACGGAAATATACGGCGCTCCTCCGGAATCCCTGGATAACAGCATGAGACAATGACCTGCCGCTTTTGTAGTACCTGTCTTACCCCCGATGACATTAACATTTGCCGGTGACTGATAATCGCCTCTTATGAACAGGTTGGTAGTGGTCTTATCAAAAGTCTTTTCCTTACCGTCCTTGTCATAATAGGTGGTCTGATAGGATGACATCTGTATGATCTCGTTAAAGGATTCATATTTGACCGCTTCATTAAAGATCAGATACAGATCATATGCCGTAGTGTAATGCTCCGGATCCGTCAGACCGTTGGGATTGGCGAAATGGGTGTTGGTAGCACCCAGCCGTCTGGCCTCCTGATTCATCATTTCCACAAAATTTTCCACTGTACCGCCGATATTTTCCGCGATGAGCATGGCCGCATCGTTGGCTGAATAGACAAGCAGGATCCGAAGCGCCTGATCAAGCGTCATGGAATCACCGCTTTTCAGCCCGCAGAGCTGGGCTCCCGCTTCCGTAATATTGACGGACGGGGTCGCGGTAAGCACCTGGTCCAGACTGCCGTTCTGCAATGCCACAAGAGCCGTCATCACCTTCGTCAGGCTGGCCGGATACAGAATTTCATGGGCGCTTTTGGAATACAGGATCTTCTGATCATTCAGACGGAACAGGATTGCCGCACTGGCCTGTGACATATCCACGCTTTCGTCATCCGTCACATCCTCCGTCACCACACACAGATTGGAAGCGAAAGGTTCCGCCACATTTCTGTTCTGTGCGGATATCACATTGAAACTGCTGATCCGGGAATCCGCGTCATATGCCAGCTCATAGGACAGATTGCCGCATCCCGTCAGCAAAAGCACACAGACACACATCAGACACAGGATCGTTCCGGTATTTTTTCTATCTGTACATTTCACGCCACTCTAAATCTCCTCTGTCAAGGGACTTTATCAACAGTTCCGCGCTGGCAAGATTTGTAGCCAGCGGTATATTATACATATCGCACAATTTGATAACATTGTTCACATCCGGTTCATGAGGCTTGGGTGTCAGGGGATCCCTCAGGAAAATGACCAGATCGATCTGATTGTGCTCGATCTGTGCACCGATCTGCTGTTCGCCTCCCAGATGTCCCGCAAGGTATTTATGAATATTCAGGTTTGTGACTTCTTCTATCAGGCGCCCCGTGGTACCGGTAGCATACAGATCGTTTTTGCTCAGAATTCCCCTGTAAGCAATACAGAAATTCTGCATCAGTTTTTTCTTGGCATCATGTGCGATCAAAGCGATATTCATCATAGTTTCACCCCATTTATTTCTATTTTGCTCTCCTTGCCTGAAGTCTTACATTCAGCACAAAGCCCATCCCCATGAAAAGACTCATCACGGAAGTCAGTCCATAGCTTACAAAAGGAAGCGGTAATCCTGTGTTAGGCAGGATAAAGGTTGCAACACCGATATTTACAAAACCCTGAAAAGCCACCATCCCACCCATTCCTGCCGCAATCACCGTCCCTGCCGTGTCCTTCGCCTTTCTGGCAACAGAGATGCATTCCAGAGAGATCCCCATGAGGAGTACAATGACGGCAATACATCCCTTAAAGCCGAATTCCTCTCCTATCACCGCGAAAATAAAGTCCGTCTGTGCTTCAGAGATGAAATTGCCGTTTTTTACAGAAGTGATCTCGTTATTCTTATAACCCTTGCCCTCAAACTGCCCTGATGCAATGGCTGTCACGGAATTCAACTGCTGGTATGCCAGAGTAGTGGCATATTCCTGCGGATTGACAAAAGACAGGATACGCCCTCTCTGATAGGTTGTTAAGATCTCGTTGTCCGGCTGCAACGCCAGCGATATGAGAATGGCCACAGCGGGAATGGCAACAGCAAAAGCGCCGACCACCAGCTTCCAGCTTATGCCCCCTGCAAACATTACAAAACAGAATACAACAATAACTACAATACTGGTGGACAAATCTGGCTGCCTGTAGATCATTACCCACGGAATTGCGGCTAATACGACGGAAATCGCAATGATTCTGACCGTATTGATCTTCTTCCTATATTTCATAATAAACTGTGCAAAGAATAAAATCAACAAAATTTTAGCAGTTTCTGAAGGTTGAAATCTCAATCCTCCGATCTCCAGCCAACGCTGCGCCCCGCCGGCGTCATCACCGGCAGGAGAAAACATGACCATCGCCAGCAATCCGATATTACCGATATACATCAGCCAATACAATTTTAATATCATGGAGTAGTTGAAAAAAGATATTATTATCATTGCCACGGCTCCAGCCGCCACTCCTGCCAATTGTCTCTTTTGAAGTGATTCTTCGGCGCTTCCGATGGCCATAACACCAATTGCCGCAAGAGCAAATATCATCAGCACCAATTTAAAATCATAGTCTCTTATCCTGTAGTTTTTAAACATACCAATACCATGTCTTTCCGCAAATCTGCGAATTCCTGACAGCGAAAAACTATTTTACGTTCAACGCATGTTCCTGCGCCGTTGTATCCAGAATGGGGACGTTGGCATACAACATCGGATGTTTATTGCTTGCACCCTTATCGGTCCTGTTTCCCACTGTACTGATCTGGATTTCTATGTTTTCTGCGTCTATTTTCATATATTTCGATATCACTTTTGCGATATCCGTCTTGATAAGCTCCATCATTTCCGGCGAGCAGTTGACCCTGTCCGAGATCAACAGGATCTTTAATCTGTCTTTGGCAATCTGACAGGAGCTTTTTCTGCGAAAGAAATGTCTCATTTCACGCCCCTCCTTATGCCTTATGGAAAATACCCGTTACCCTTGTCCAGAAGGAAATGCTCTTCTCAAAATTCATAAAAGGCACTTCCTTCCCTTCCACCCGCATCACCACATTGGCATAAGCCTGTCCCGCCGGGCAGTCGTTGCCCACCAGAGGCTCTCCCTGATTGGTGGAAATGACCACATTTTCGTCATCGGGGATAATACCGATCAGCGGAATGGCGAGAATATCCACCACATCCTGAGCCGACATCATATCCCCTCTCCTCACCATATCCATTCTGAGACGGTTGAGGACCAGATCCATCTGTTTAAATCCATTTGCCTCCAAAAGTCCGATAATGCGGTCCGCGTCACGGATCGCAGAAACCTCCGGGGTGGTAACTACCAGTGCCCTGTCGGCGCCGGCGATGGCATTCTGAAAGCCCTGTTCGATTCCTGCCGGGCAGTCCAGAATGATGTAATCAAATTGTTCTTTTAAGTGTTCGATGACCTTTACCATCTGGCCCGGGGACACAGCCGATTTATCCCTGGTCTGAGCCGAGGGCATGAGATACAGACCGGGATGCCGCTTATCACGGATCAAAGCCTGCTTGACGCGGCAGTTTCCTTCCACCACATCCACCAGATTGTAGACAATGCGGTTTTCCAGCCCCATCACCACATCCAGATTGCGCAGACCGATATCCGTATCGATCAGACATACTTTTTTCCCTAACTTCGCAAGACCTGTTCCGACGTTTGCTGATGTGGTAGTCTTTCCCACACCGCCTTTTCCTGAAGTGACGACAATGACTTGACTTTCCATTTTTCAAATCCTCCATTCTAAAGATGTCGTCCTCCGAATCCTTTCAGGCATTTCCGGAATCTTCCGAAAGTGCATCCTAAAAGGAACTCAGCAAATCTTTCGTAAATGGGTCAAATATTATCCTGTCGTTCTTCACATATGCGATCTTCGGCTGTACTTTTGGGCGTATGCTCCATTTTGATTGTTTTGTACCTGTTTTATATTTGAAATCGCCGATCTTAATTCTTTCCGGCTCCATTTCAAGCGCTGCTACAAAGGCTCCCTCCATACCGTTTCCGCCCGCATAGGCCTCACCGTAAAGTCCGCCCAGAATAATGATGTTTTTTGCGCTGATGATAGCGCTTCCGGGGTAAACATCTCCCAGAACAATGATACTGTTCTCTGTCTCGATCACTTCATTGTTCTTCAGGGTGCCTTTAAAGAACTGACCATCCTCTCCGCCACTCAGCTTTTTCTCCATATGCGCCAATGCCTTGATAAAATTCTTGTTGACGGCTTCATCCCTGCCCACAATGCAGGCTATACTCAGGTTGCTGTTCTGGTGGATCGTGTCTAAAATTGCTTTCTCCTCTCCGATGCTGACTTCTCTTCCCTCAATGGAAAGAGCCATGCAGGCCGTGCCGAAGAACCCTTTGGCTCCGGAAAACTTGCCTGCAAGCTCCTCCAGAATATCTTCGAAGGAGGCTTCCGCACTCAGATGAAGTAAAATCCCCTTGGGAAAACTTTTGATCAATACTGCGTCTTTCATATGGTATACCCAGCCCCTTTAATAACTAAACTCACATGCTTTCCATAGGAACTTTTACAGTAAACAAACTACATTTCATTGGATATTCCGCCGTCAGGAGCGTCTGCCGTACCTGTGATCAGATCGTCCTCTTCCGCCAGGCCGTAATAATACTTGATAATATCCCTTGTAACCTGGGCCGCATGGTCTGAGGAATATCCAAAAGGAATTCTGGTGGCAATGGCGATCTCCGGCTGTTCATAGGGTGCATAGCACACAAACAACGCATGGTTGGGTCTGGATGATGTCTGCTCAGCCGTACCGGTCTTGCCCGCCACATTGACTGCCAGATCGCCAAAATAGGATTTGTTCTCCACCACCTGGCGCATTCCCAGATGGATGGCATTCCAATATTCCTGAGGAAGTTCCACCGTGTTGCGGATATCCGGTTCAAACTCATGGATCACGACACCTTCAGAGTCTGTGATCCTGTCCAGAAGCGTCAGGTTAAAACAGGTTCCGCCGTTTGCCACAGTGGTAATATACCGTGCCAATCCCGCGGTGGTATAACTGGTTCCGCCCTGTCCGATGGACGAACGGGCAGGATCGATATTGGAAAAGTCAGGCTCATACTCTGTGATCTCAACGCCGGACTTTTCTGTCAGGCCAAACTGATCCGCATATCGGTACAGTGTATTTAATCCCTCCGTCTCGTTATAGACTCCCGAGCGGATGGACAGCTGATAACCCACATTAAAAAAGTAATAGTTACAGGAATCCCTTATGGCTGTAGTCACTGTCTCATTGCCATGTCCGGAACGTCTCCAGCATCTCGGCGGAGGATCGATCTCCGTGAACGTACCCGTACAATTCACCCTGTCATACAGATCAATGACACCCTCCATCAGACCCGCCGCAGCGGCAACCATTTTGAACGTGGAACCGGGCGCTGCCTTATACTGGGTGGCATAATTGAGCTGAGGACTTGATTTATCGGCATTGAGCTGGGCATAATATTCCGCGTCAATGGAATTTGCCATCTTGTTATTGTCATAGCCCGGATAGGAAACCATGGTCAGCACATCTCCCGTATTTACGTCCGTGATGACCACGGAGGCATTACAGGGATCCAGCGCAAGCTGTGCAGGAGTGATATCCAGATTATTGATACGGTTTGTCATGAACGTATAGGCATTCATCTTTCCGGAGTACAAAGCCTCTTCGTCTTCCAGCGGTATCTCCACCCGGTTCTGTTCACAGAGGATCATACAGACATCCTTTCCCGTGATCACATCCGAGAGAAGCATATATTTGTAAAAACGCTTCTGAAATTCCGTGTTCCTGTCTATGGATAAAATGATATAGTCCAGCAGCTTTGCATAGATCTCCGCGGAATCCGAATATTTGGCGTCCGGCTCCAATTTGCTGACATCGATCCAGTTCTGGGCGATGCAGTATTTGAGATACTCGTTTAAACTGATGACCTCATCTGTAGTCCACGCGATCTGTGTGGCGTCATTGGGATCCACCGCCTCGCTCATGATAACACCGTTCCGGTTCAGCAGAGTGACAATGTTGCTCTGATATACCTGATATTCCTTGGTCAGTCCGTTGTAAGGAGTCAGTCCTTCTGACAGCTCGTAGATCAGTGTATCATAAACATTCTGCTTGTAAGTCAGATATTTTTCATATACCTGACGTTCCACTTCACCCGCATTCTCCAGAGCAAGGTGCTTCATATCGATAATACTGTTATTGAACATGGCAAAATAGACATCATAAATCGGTATCTTGATATCCGCACTGCCGGAACCCGGAGCGGCGATATATTCTTTCGCGTTGATGATCTTGCTGGACACCAGCCCGGCAAGCTTCTGTTCCACAATACTGTAAACAGCTTTTGTCAAGTCGGAATCAAGGGTGATGTATACGTCATGACCGGCCTGGGGTTCCTGTCTCTCCTGGATAGTGATCACTTTGCCCATATTGTCCACCACGACCTTCTCATAGCCCTTCTGCCCCTGAAGAGTGGTCTCCAGATAGGCTTCTATTCCGCTCTTACCGACCACATCATTGATACTGTATGTATCAGGGCTGCCGCCCGCTGCTTCCGCCTCTTCATTTAGCGCCGTCAGTTCGTCGGAAGAAATTTTGCCGGTGTATCCCAGCACATGGGCAAAATATTTGCTGTCCACATATTGGCGGATCGTATCCTCCTCGATGCTGACACCGGGCAGTACATCGGAATTTTCGAGAATGACCGCCCTGGTCCTCTCATTGACATTGGTCGCTACCGTGGTTCCGATATATTTTCTGTAGGAGGTAAGGCTCATGGCATAGCGAATGGTCACCATCTTCAGCCAGTCCTCCTGCGAATAACCTTTTCCCGGCAGGAACCGGCTCTTGGTATCGTCCGGATCTTCGTACTCACCAATGGCAAAACGCCTCGTACTGCTCAGATATTCCATCAGCTCCCGCGCTGTGGCCGTTCTCTCCCCGTCCTCCAGATCGCCGATGGTCTGGCGTCCGTAGGCATCCGCCAAAAACCGCAAAAGGCTTGTCCCCTCTGTGGTATATGCAAATTCGCCGTCCTCGTCAATATAGACCTTGAAATCCGTGATCACACTGTCACCGTTCTTTTCCACCATCTGGATCAAACGGTATATGGTCTCGTTCAGATTTTTGTTCTTGGAGCCGCTGGACTCAAAGACATCCTCGATCTTAACGGAATAGGCAAGTTCATTATAGGCCAGAAGAACACCGTTCCTGTCATAAATATTTCCTCTGGTGCTGGCAATGTCCCTGGTCTTCTCGATCTGCAGGATGAAATCGTTCAGATATTCTTCCCCGTGAACGATCTGAAGATCAAAGCAGCGATATGCCAGTATGCCGCCAAGGACAAAGAAAAGCAGCGTCAACAGGGTCAGCCTGCTCGTAAATATGCCGATTATCTTATCTTTGAATTCATCAAACAAACTTCTGCGCTCTCCTTTTTTCAAATGCTTCCAGTTTCCCGTTGACAAATAAAATGGCAGGATACAGGAAAATCGTGATAACGATCGTATAAATTGCTTCCGGCAGGATCACCCGTGTAAAATAGTAACTGAACTGAAATCTGCCCCGCAGCAGGAACATCAGACTATAACACAGGATCCCGTAGGACAGGTCACTGATGATAATCAGGGCAATGGGAAGCTTGATGTCCTCCGGATAAAATATCTTGCTGAATTTGCCGTTCAGATAACCTATGTACATCAGGACCAGAGCATAAAATCCCAAAAAGCTGCCGAAGAAAATGT
>JAIEKC010000243.1:0-7905 GCA_029064505.1 Acetatifactor sp. | reverse complement strand
CTTCCTTCCTCAAATGCAGATGGAAACCTTACTCATACACTATCTGTATGAAATGAAATACAGCGAGATAGCGAAACTTACCGGGGTGTCCGTATCCACGGTAAAATCCCGCGTGAAGCAGGGGACGGAAAAGCTGCGGGAAGTGATGAAAAGGGAGGATTTCCGGGATTGATCGTTGATGAAAGGATAATTTCCCGGATAAAAGGAAATCAAAATCGGGAGGTGTGAAACATACTATGCGGGAGCAAAGAGCAGCGGAACAGGAAATGCAGAAGCAAAGAGCAGCAGAGCGTACAATGGGGGAGAGAAAAATACGGAAAGCGGAAACCCGTGAACCGGAAGCGTATAAGCAGGAAAAAATCTGGGAAACGGCATCTGAGTTAAAACCGGATCCCTTTAGAAAGCAGGATTCCCTTATTCTGATCCGGAGCGGCATTCACGAAAAGAAAATCCGCAATACCCCATTCCCCGGCGAGCTGTTATGGATCCAGGTGCAGTATATCACTCCTGTGTTCTGGGTGCTCCAGGGAGGAGTGCTCTCCCTTCTGCTCCTGCTATTATACCGGATGCCGGGACAGAGGGCGGAACTGACGGATTATCTGTGGTGGAGTTCCATTGCGGCGGCGTGGATGGGAGTGCTGTCCAACGGAGTATTGGGAAGACATTTTTCCAGCAGGATGGCGGAACTGGAACAGAGCTGCTATATTAATCTGTCTCAGATGTGGACAATCCGGATGATCCTGACTACAGGCGTGGATATCTTTACTCTGACAATGTTCAGCGGTGGAATCGCGGCGCGCACAGATACGTTCTTCGGACGGATCGCCATGTATCTGCTGGTTCCTTTTATGCTGTCCAATATCTGTTGTCTTCTGATGATCAGTGCGTTGCGGAACGGCAGGGGAAAATATACACTGGCAGCTTTAGCTGTAATAACAGCGCTGCTTGCAATGGCACCCTCTGTTTTCGCGGAGGTGTACACCACCGCTTATCTGTGGGTATGGTTTTGTCTGTTGGTACTGGGGGCGGTAATTTTTGCAGGACAGATCAGGAGCTGCTATGGCAGGATGACAAAGGGAGAGATGATATGCTGGAATTAAGACTGGAGAAGGTTTCGAAAGTATATGGCGGTAAGAGGGCGGTGGATGGGATTGACTGTGTCCTGTCCCATGGCGTGTACGGCCTGCTGGGTGCAAACGGTGCGGGAAAGACTACACTCCTGCGCATGATCTGTGGGATCCTGGAGATGACAGAGGGAAGGATTCTGTGCGAAGGCATTGAGATCAGGAAGATGGGAGCAGAATATCGCAGGCTGCTGGGCTATCTGCCTCAGAATTTCGGTTATTATCCGGAATTCACGGCGAAGAAATTTCTGCTTTATCTGGCGGCTCTGAAAGCGATTCCTAAGAAAGAGGCGGCGCAAAAAGTGGAGGAGCTGCTGCGGCTTGTGGATCTGGAACAGGTGAAGGATAAGAAGATCAAGACCTTTTCGGGAGGTATGGTGCGCAGGCTTGGAATCGCACAGGCGTTGCTGGGGGATTCCGAGGTCCTGATCCTGGATGAACCCACGGCGGGTCTGGATCCGAAAGAACGCATCCGCTTCCGCAATATTATCAGTGCGCTGTCCAAGGACCGGATCATTATCCTGTCCACCCATATCGTATCGGATGTGGAGTACATAGCGGATAAAATATTGCTGATGAAAGGCGGAAAGCTGTTATCCACAGGGGATATCGAACAGATGCTGACACAGGTTCGGGGAAAGGTATGGGAGTGCTGTGTCAGACCGGAGGAAGCGGAAACCTATCAGGCGGAATTCTCCGTCAGCAATCTGCGTAATACGGAACAGGGCGTAAAGCTGCGGATCGTGTCGGACAGCTGTCCTCTGCCGCAAGCCATTCCTGTCGATCCGGATCTGGAGGATGTGTATCTGTATTATTTCAGAGAATTGGATTAGACAGCCTCGGACAGAGGCTTCCCGAGAATTTTTGGCCGTGTTTCCCGCAGATAAAAAGGATTCTTCTGATATGGATGGGGAAGTGCGGAGATTGGAACAAATTGCTGTAACGGCAATGAAATAGAGCAGGCATGCGCCCAAAGAGTATCCTATATGAAAGTACAGGAGCATTGACGGACACCGAAGCGGCTGTCAATGGCTCTGCTGATATTGGTACCGTTGGGGCGGATGAGGGACTGAAACAGGAGGAAAAGGCATGATCAGGAAAGAAATTTATCGGATCCTTTCCCGCAAAATTACGCTGCTGGCGTTAGTTGTGGCAACCGCTTTTTTGGTTTATTACGGGTCTTTCCGCATCACGGAAGAGACAGTTATTGACAACGGAGAGATCTATCGCTATGGTGAGGCCGTGGCCCATGATAAAATGATAGCGGAAGAATTTGCCGGTCCGCTGACAGTGGAGACGGTACAGGCTATCTGGGAAAAATATGGGGAGCCGATAAACTATAAGGAACATTCTCTCAGGGATGAAGAATTGCTGGAGCTTGCAAAGCAGGGAGGGTATGATAATTATTGTAATACCCTTGTGGCGGGATTGTTTACCAGCAGTACAACAGAGGACAATGGGAAAGAGATTTTGATACTGGGCGAAGAGAAGGAACTTTCAGAGAACCGTTATTTGGACGGCAGCTATACATTTGGATATGTGGGTAAGGGCTGGAGCTGGTATTGGGATCAGCTGCTGATGACGCTTATACTGACATCTATAGTAGTGATCATCGCATTTTCGCCTGTATTTTCGGAAGACTATGCCTTCCGGACTGCTGATATTATTTTACCTACAGTGAGAGGACGCTTTCAGATATGGCGGTTACGCACGGGGGCCGGGTTTCTCTTTGCTTCTGCCTATTATTGGCTTATGAGCGCTTATGCGTTTCTGTTGAATTATAGAATATATGGCGGAGGAGGACTGGCAGTGAGTTGCGGATTAACTTTTATGCCCTATGACTGGACGAGAAACAGTGATCCGATATGGAAAGCGATTCTGATCATGCATCTGACAGGCTGGTTTTCCATGCTGGCGCTGATTTTGCAGATTCAGGCAATCTCGTCAAGGTGCCGGTCCAGCTTTATGTCTTTGCTGTGGTCTCTTGCAGCTTATCTGGGACCCATTGCAGTGATCAGCACAATTCTAAATAATTTTCCTGCCAATAGATTGAGTATGTGGCTGAGATATTTTGGCTATAGTATGCCTCTGTCCTTTTCGGGAATGTATACGCAGGCGCCGTCATCTTCAAAAAGGATATTGCTTACGTTTGCATTGATCACAGCAGTGGTTACAACGGTGTTGGGTGCTGTGGGTTGGAGCAGGCACCAGGTGAGAAATTAGGTATCTATTGTTTCATCCGGTGACAAAAGGAAAACACGACAGTCTGTTTTTGTTATGAGATTAAAACCGGAAAGTTATATAATGAAATCGGCGGATGAAAGACGCATAAAGGAAGTAATAGAGGAAATCCTGGAAGAGAAATGTGTTTGAGTACGGTATTGCGTACTTAAAATGGCGGTAGGAACTCCGGAGGGATCAGGGATCTGTACCTGGAATCTTAACATTTTGACAGGTTCAAAGAACAAATGGATGTGGAAATCCATTTGTTTTTTTGTATAATAGAATTACAAGAATGCATTGTATCGTCAGATACGGATTGGAGAGGGTATGAAAGATATTGTTTTAAAGAAGTTCGCGGAAGTGTTCGGGGATACGGAGGGTGCTGAAGTCTACTTTGCGCCGGGGCGTGTGAATCTGATCGGAGAACATACTGACTATAATGGCGGTCATGTATTTCCCTGTGCGCTGACCATCGGGACTTATGGTGTGGCAAGAAAGAGGACAGACAATAAGCTGAGATTCTTTTCCATGAATTTTGAGCGATTGGGTGTGATCGAGTCCTCTCTGGAGGAGCTGGTTCCTTCCCAGGAAGCGGGATGGACGAATTATCCCAAGGGTGTGATATGGGCATTTGGGGAGAAGGGCATGAAAGTCCCCTGCGGTATGGATCTGCTGCTGAACGGAAATATTCCCAACGGTTCGGGACTTTCCTCCTCCGCATCTGTCGAGGTGCTGACCGGCCATATTTTGAGAGAGCTCTTTGGATTTGAAGTCAGCAACCAGGATCTGGCGCTGATCGGGCAGTATTCGGAGAATAAGTTCAATAAAGTAAACTGTGGTATTATGGACCAGTTTGCCATTGCCATGGGCAGGGAGAGCAATGCCATCTTCCTGGATACTGCCGATCTGTCCTATGAATATGCGCCTATCGCCTTAAAGGGAGCGAAGATCGTCATCGCCTGCAGCAACAAGAAGCGCGGACTGGGAGATTCCAAATATAACGAGCGCCGCAGCGAGTGCGAGACGGCACTGGAGGAGCTGCAGAAGGTTGTAGACATTTCTTCCCTGGGCGATCTGGATGAGGAGACTTTTGAGAAATATAAGTCTGCCATCAAAGATGAGGTGCGTGTGAGAAGAGCAAAGCATGCCGTATATGAGAATCAGCGTACCATTCGTGCAGTGGAGGCTTTGAAGGCCGATGATGTGGAACAGTTCGGCCGGCTGATGAACGATTCCCATGTATCTCTGCGGGATGACTATGAGGTCACAGGTGTGGAGCTGGATACTCTGGTGGAAGAGGCATGGAAGATTGAGGGCGTGATCGGCTCCCGTATGACCGGCGCAGGCTTCGGAGGCTGTACCGTCAGCATAGTGAAGGATGAAGCCATAGATACCTTTATCGAGACGGTGGGCAGGGCATACAAGGCAAAAATTGGCTATGCCGCGGATTTCTATGTGGTGGAGATCGGGGACGGTCCCAGAACTTTATAGACCTCCAGATATCTCTATAGCTTTACGGAATTCTCACAGCTGGCAGTCAAAATCCGGTTTTTGACAAAATATGGTTGGAAGAGTGGGGGAACATGGCAGGATTTGAATACCGGAATGGAGGATATGCAAATGAGTGTGGATCTGAATTTTTGGAAATACAAAGAGGGAGTAACTCATGAGGATAATAGAATTTACAGGCAGGCATGTTGTGAAGGTGAGTTGATCGGGGAGTTGGAAGACCTTCCAATAGATGAGATCTTAGGCAGGATTGCTTCAGTCTTTTCTGATTGGGCTGTCCCAAATATGGGACACTATGAGAAAGAGAGCAGGGGCGCCTTTGAAGTTTTTACAACTCCTCAGATTGTGAGATTTGACTGTTATGGCATGCAGGAAGCCGACATGAACTCTCTTATGGATATATTAATTGATTTTGGGTGTCCATTATATGACCCTCAAATAGATACAAGATTTGACGGATGGACGGACAGATAACAGAGAAATGGGAGAAAGGAAAAGTGCAGATATGATTCAGACAGATATCAGAAAATTGGTTTCCTATGGCGTACAGACAGGACTGGTGCCTGAAGAGGATGTGATCTTTACCACCAACAGGCTTTTGGAACTGTTTGGGCTGGAGGAATTGGAGGAGGTTTCCGAAGAAGTTTCCATGACTGTGGAAGAGCTGGAAGAGGTACTTTGCAGTATGTGCGATAATGCGGCAGAACAGGGTATGATCGAGGACAGCATCGTGTATCGAGATCTGTTTGATACGAAGATCATGAGTATGCTGATGCCCAGACCAAGCGAAGTGATACATAAGTTCCGTGATCTGTATGAAAATGAGTCCCCGGAGGCGGCAACGGATTATTACTATAAGCTCAGCAAGGACTCCGACTATATCCGCAGGTATCGCATCTGCAAGGATGTGAAATGGATAGCTCCCACAAAGTACGGTGATCTGGATATCACCATCAACCTCTCCAAACCGGAAAAAGATCCCAAGGCCATCGCGGCGGCAAAGAACGCGAAGCAGTCGGGGTATCCCAAGTGTCTGCTCTGCAGAGAGAATGAAGGCTATGCGGGACGAGTGAACCATCCTGCCAGACAGAACCACAGGATCATTCCCATAACGATCAACCACAGTCAGTGGGGGTTCCAGTATTCTCCTTATGTATATTATAATGAGCACTGTATTGTATTCAATTCTCAGCATACGCCAATGAAGATAGAACATGCGGCTTTTTGCAAGCTGTTTGATTTTGTGAAGCAGTTCCCTCATTATTTCGTAGGCTCCAATGCCGACCTGCCCATTGTGGGCGGCTCCATTTTGAGCCATGATCATTTCCAGGGCGGACATTATGAGTTTGCCATGGCGAAAGCGCCGGTGGAGAGGAGCTTTACGGTAAACGGATTTGAGGATGTGGCGGCAGGCGTGGTAAACTGGCCCATGTCGGTGGTTCGTCTGAGCGGAAAAGATACAGAACGTATCATTGCTCTGGCGGACGTGATCCTGGAGAAGTGGAGAGGTTATACGGACGAGGCGGCTTTTATCTATGCGGAAACGGACGGGGAGCCTCATAACACCATCACGCCCATCGCCAGAAAGCGGGGCGATAACTTTGAACTGGATCTGGTGTTGAGAAATAATATCACTACAGAGGAGCATCCTCTGGGGGTTTACCACCCTCATGCAAAATTGCACCATATCAAGAAAGAAAATATCGGCCTTATTGAAGTCATGGGGCTTGCAGTGCTTCCCGCCCGTTTAAAGGGAGAAATGGCAAAGCTGAAAGATGCAATTCTGGCGGGGAACGATCTTCGGGCAGATGAGGAGCTTGCAAAACATGCCGACTGGGTGGAAGAATTTACGCCCAGATATGAGAAGATAGATGTTGCCAATATTGACGGTATCATTGAGAAGGAAATTGGTCTGGTCTTCATGGAAGTACTGGAGGACGCCGGTGTCTATAAGAGAACGGAAGAGGGCCGGAAGGCATTTGACCGGTTTCTGGAAAGTTTATAAGTGTGCATAAGGATTTCCCATACATAGCGCAAGTAAATCCCACGGAATTGTACGATTCCGTGGGATTTATTTGCGATGCGTATGACTATTTTCCTCTTTCTTTTCAGTCTTCTTCATAGCAGGCTTTCATTTTTTCCTCTGCTCTGGTAGTTGAAGAGGCCTCTGCATTATCTGCCCATTCCCGTGTATCAGACAGTGCATTTTCCATACATCATTTAAGGTGTATAAAATTTTCTTATTTCATCTTGTTGGCTGAGATCACTCTTGCCGCATCCTGTAATTATCCTCAGCAGCAGGGCAGATATTAATAATATAAATCCATTACTTTTTAAATTTTAGTGTGTATCTAATCCCATGCAAATATATATTGCTGTAATACAATATAATATAAAATTAGAAACTGAACTTCTAAAAAATGTTGACAAATAAATTGAATTAAATTATCATATACTTATATAAGCATTTTAATATATGATTAATTAAAATTATAATTTGCAGTTGATGACGAATCAAAATAGGCATACATAGTTTTTGCTGGGGGTGATAGTATGATAATTTGCAAAACAGCTTTTTATCTCCGAGGTGGTTAGTTGTTTTGAGAGGAAGTTGAAAAAGGTGTACAATTTGAAATGAATAAAAGCAGGAAAGCGAGGAAAGAGTTATGCTGAAAAAGATAAAGAAAAATTTTGCCAGTACTTTTGTGCTTGTTATGGTGGCGGCCATTTTGGTGACTCCGTTAACGGCGTACGCGGCGTCTTTTACGCAGAAGACTAAAGTCAATGGAGATGGCGTGCGATTAAGGAAAACACCCGGTGAAGACGGAATTGTATTGGAATTAATGTACAAAGGGGAGGATATAACATTAGCTACGGATGTTTTTCCGCCTTCTGATCTTGCAGTATGGATGTATACCAGGAGAGAAAAAACTGGCACAATAGGATGGATGCACTGGGATTATTTTGACCATGATAATGAATTGTAATGAATTTTATCCATTCTCCCCGGTTTTGAAAGGGAGAATGGATAAAATGGTAATTCAAGGAT
>JAIEKC010000242.1:0-2155 GCA_029064505.1 Acetatifactor sp. | reverse complement strand
GGATGGAGAAGCGGAAGGAGAGAAGATAGGAGAAAAGATAGGAGAAAAGATAGGAGAAAAGAAGGGAAAGACGCTGTTGCTGATTCAACAGGTCAGTGTGAAATTGCAGAAAGAAAAAGCAGCCGATGTGATCGCAGAGGAGCCGGAAGCAGACCCCGGTCAGATCAGTCAGATTTGTGCTGCAATACAGAAATGTGGTCTGAATGATGATCCTGAGAAAATTTTTGCAGAATACGAGAAAATGTCCAAAGAATCGTAAAAATATGGTACACTGTAAGCAGTCGTTTCAAGCCTTCCCGGATCTCTGCCGAAAAGCGACTGACCGGTTATCCCGGCAGCATGATCAAAACAGCAGCATGATCAAAGCAACAGTATCATCAAAACAGCAGGCAGCAGCAGTCTCGGAAATTATCTTTATCAGGTTTCGCAGGGAGACTTTCGGGCAGCTGTGCACAGGTTTATGAGACGTACAAAAAGGTACGTTGAACAATTATAATCTAATAAATGGAGGAAAGAAGAATGCAGTTAGGAATCAGATTACATGACACAACAAAGCTTCCCTTTGCGGAGCGGATCGCGGATGTACATAATCTGGGGTTTGAGTGCGGGCACCTGGCGCTGGCAAAGGTGATCGATGAATTCCCCACCACGGATGAGGCTATGACTCCCGGACTTGCCATGTACATCAAAAATGTTTTTGCGAAAAATAATGTGGACATTGCCGTACTGGGCTGTTACCTGAATCTGGCGAATCCCAATAAGGAACAGCTTGCGGAGACGGTTCACCGTTACATGGCGCATATCCGCTTTGCCTCATGGTTGGGCTGCGGTGTGGTGGGAACAGAGACGGGAGCTCCCAATGAGACTTATACCTTTACACCGGAATGTCATACGGAAGAGGCGCTTCAGCTTTTCATCAACAATGTGCGCCCTGTGGTAAAATATGCCGAGCAGATGGGTGTGGTATTTGCCATTGAGCCGGTGTTCCGTCACATTGTTTCCACTCCTGAAAGAGCGAGAAGGGTATTGGACGAGATCAATTCCCCTAATCTGCAGATCATCTTTGACCCTGTGAATATGCTTGATATTTCAAATTATCAGGACCGGGAGGCCATCTTCGCGGAGGCTATCGAACTGCTTGGCCCCGATGTGGCAATGGTTCATCTGAAGGACTTTGTGGTGGGCGACGGAAAGCTGAATTCTGTAGGATGCGGTCTGGGTGAGATGGACTATACGCAGGTGCTGAAGTTTATGAAGGAGAGAAAGCCTTATATCCATGCCACACTGGAGGACACAAAGCCGGAGAATAACCAGCAGGTGAAGAATTATATTTTACAGAAGTATGCGGAGGTATAGAGTTCTTAAAGTTCCTGTGCAGTTTTTTGTTTTTTTTCTTCCTTTTCCGAGATCAGGCGCATGATGGAAATGCATTGTGATCATATAATTCGACAAACGGCACGTACTGGTGGTGATAGAGAGGCTTAACTGCCCCCTACTCGATACAGATATCTGCTTACAAAAATCTGACGGATACAAATGATGCAACTTTGATGTAATTTTGATGCAGATATGGTGTGTTCCTTTTATAAAATAGAACTGTCCGGAGGCGCCTGACATATGTTGCGGGGATCACCGGAGAACTGTCCGGGTCTTTGAACCGGGTCTGAAATATTGCCGGAAAGCGGAAAGGTATGGTGGTATATCATGCAGGGGGAACAAAAGAAGAAAAACAAGGGAATCATCATGGGAGCGGCGGTGGCAGCAGTGCTGGTCCTGCTGTTGGGAACGGGGGCGTGTATGCTGATGGGTTCGGCGGCTCCCAAAGGCTGCCGGGATTATATCATTCAGAAAGAGCAGTACTTTGTGGAGTATTCGGAACAATATGATTACTGGGATGTGATCACGGTGGAATATCCTGTTCTGTCGGGGATCCCGGAGGAGCAGGCGGAGACCGTGAATCGGCTCTTTTATGACACGGCAATGGATAAGGTGAATTACTGGCATCTTTTTCCCGATGACGAGGTGAAAGAGCTGCAGGAGGAATATCATATCTACAGCAGTGATGTGAGATGCGATGTCACCTTCCACAGCCAGTATCTGGTGAGTGCGGCTTTCAGCGAGACGTATGCGCCCATTTCACCGGTGTATTATGTAC
>JAIEKC010000241.1:0-2082 GCA_029064505.1 Acetatifactor sp. | reverse complement strand
CCCCAGTATTTCCCCGATTTCCTTAAAAGAAAGTTCCGCCATGGCCCTTAAGTAGATCACCTCCCGCATCTGCTCCGGCAGGTTCTGCATATCCTTCAGCACGTCAAGGAGCTCGTAACGCCTGATCACCTGCTCCTCAATGCCTTTGTCCGCGGTATTCCTTCCGGGAATTTCATCCAGAGTGATCTCTTCGGAAGGAATTTCCTTTCCCCGCCTGGCCAGATACTGCAGATAGATATGCTTGGCGATCTGGCAGAGCCAGACGCTGATCTTACAACTGTAGTCGTATCGCTCTATGGAATTCATTGCCCGCAGAAAAGTCTCCTGGGTCAGTTCCTCCGCGAGCTGCGGATCGCGGCAGTACTTTAAGAGAAAACGATATACCAGTTTCGCGTTTTCCTGATATATTTCCTCCATCACTCTCCCCCTTTCTGCCTATATATCCGTCCGACGGCACATTCGTTACACCCGAACCTGAAATTTTTCACCTGTGCGGCTGCAATATTATTTACACTGTGAAAGTCCTGAAACCTGCCTGCGGAAACCGCAGATCACAGAAAAAGTCATAAGTTATTCCTTAACAGTTCAAGATATTTTAAGCATAGGATGTTCTCAAGATGGTCAGCTCAGAAACAGTATAACAAAAAAAGACAGCCCGCACCATCAGTGCCGACCGCCTTATGATTCCCCCTATATCTACCGCTTCCACTTCTCCTGCTTATGTCCCTGCTGCTGCAGCCGGCTCCGCAGGTCTTCCAGATAATCCAGAAACTGCTCGCGCTCCTCGCCCTGAACCGTATTGGTTATACCGGCAAAGGTCTTGCTGCCTGTATCACCGATATTCATTATCTCTCCATAGTCTCTGTGTCCCTTCTTATAGATCAGGCTGGCCTGCTGATATTTCGGCTCGTAATGTACCTGTACCACGGAATCCATATCAATACAGACCGCCTCGCTGTGCTGTGACAGTTCCCTGTCAATCTGCACCATCACTATCTTATCGTCACTCTTACGGTAACCCACAATATAGTAATAATAAGAAGTGGTGTTCGTATCAAACACAAACCCCTGCTCAAATTTAGTGGATGTCTCCGTGGCGTGCAGAATGGCAAAACTATTCCCGTCCTCCACCGCCTCGTTGAACATCTCACGCATACGCTCCTTCTTTCTCCGGCAGTCCGCCGCATCATATACAAGCTCCTTCGGCTTCTTTGAAAAAAGTCCCATGCTGTTTATCCTCCTGACTTTGTTCATTGACAAAGCTATGATACATCTGTTGAACATATTTTGTCAACGATGTACACACAAAAAATGCGTACTATACAAACCAGATTAATGCTTTGTACAATACGCATTGATATATTGCTATTGCGGTTTCTTATCCGTGAATTCCTCTCTCGATCACCCCGAATCCCAGAGGGTAGGGTCCGGTATGTACACCGATAGTCGCCCCGATCTGGTAAATGGGAATTTCCCTGACATGGAACCCCTGATCCCGCAGAGTTTCAAGCGCGTGATCCCGGAACATCACACTCTCCTCCTGATCATATCCGAAGCCCACCGATATGCTGAAACATTCCGCTCCCATTCCACTTTCGGCCAGATATGCCATCAAAAGTTTTAAAGCCTTTTCCGTAGTGTTTTTCCGCCCCCTGCCGATACCGGAAGGAAAAATTTCTCCCTGCTTTAACGTGATGACAGGACGGATCTTCAGCACACCTCCCGCCACAGCCGCCACCTTTCCGATACGTCCTCCATGCTGCAGATACTCCATATCTCCCACGGTAAAGAAGATCCGGCCTGTACTTTTGATCTCTTCCAATCGCGCCAAAACCGCCTTATATCCCATGCCGCTGTCCCGGAGCGCTGCCGCCTCCAGCACATTTTGTCCCTGTAATACCGTATCCATACCGGAGTCGATCACAGTGATCTGCGCCTCGGGATATTCCTCCAGCACCAGCTCTCTGGCATTGACCGCCGACTGCATGGAACCGCTGAATTTGGTGGTGATGCAGATGCAGATCACAGGCATTCCGTCCCGGGCATAGGGCGTAAAGACATCTACATAATCCTGGGTGGACG
>JAIEKC010000240.1:0-2155 GCA_029064505.1 Acetatifactor sp. | reverse complement strand
TAAAGTAAATGTTGATTGACGACAACGCAGGGCTGGCAGAAATAGCAGGTGCAGAATTCACTGCTAATTATGCAATGCTGTACTAGGCATACCACTTCGCCTGAGCCTGGTACATCTCGCGGTATTTCCCTTCCCGCCGCATTAGTTCCTCATGGGTCCCCATATCCACGATATGTCCCGCATCCATGACAATGATCCTGTCGGCGATCCGGGCGGAGCCCAGTCTGTGGGTCACGATAAAAGCAGTCTTATCTCTGGAGATCTCCGCAAATTTACGATAAATATCCGCCTCCTCCAGAGGATCGATGGCCGCCGTGGGCTCATCCAGGATGATCATATCATGGGCGCGGTACAGGCCTCTGGCTATGGCAAGCCTCTGCCACTGCCCTCCGGATAAGTCGATGCCTCCGAAATCCTTGCCCAGCATAGTCTGTAACCCCTCCGTCAGTTTCTCGCTGCGGACAGGGAAATCAGCCTTTTCCAGAACATATGCGATAGCGTCCTCTGCTTCTCCGCAGAACATTCCGCCGTTGTTCTCAGGCATTCCGCCCGGATTTCCGCCGCTCTCAGGCGCTCCACCCGTATCTCCGCCGCTCTCAGGCATTCCCTTCCCCATATCCGATATCCTGACATTCTCCGCCACCGTCATTTTATAGGACTAATACTTCTGAAATACCGCGGAAACACCCTGATACAGCGACTTCGGCGCTATCTCTTCCACCTTCTTACCGTCGATCAGCATCTCCCCTGCCGTGGGCAGATACAGACCTGTCAGCAGTCTTGTGAGGGTAGATTTTCCCGAACCGTTCACGCCCACAATGGCAATCGTCTCGCCCTTATGCACTGTCAGATCAATGTTTTCCAGCGCCAGCTTATCGCTGTTAGGATAAGCGAAAGATACCTTCTTTAACTCCATAGTCTCGCGAGATAAGTTTTCGTATTCCGCGCCTTCCCTCTCCTTCAGATTCAGAAAAACGTAATAGTTCTGCGCAGCGCCGAAATTTCTGGTGATGGCTCCGATCTCGTAATTGAATACGCCATCCATGGTATCAAACATCTGATCCAGAGAAGAAAAGATCGCTGCAAAGGCTCCCACACCGATTTCTCCCTGAAACAGATAATAGAACAGCATTATAATGGTCGCCACATATCCTGACAACAGTAAAAAGCGCAGCGCGATCATCATCAGTTCGGAATGCTTCGTGGTCTTCCACTGCAATTCCGTATATTCATCAAGATTTTTCCCATACAGCCTCTTAAAATACCCTTCCGCGCGCCACAGCCGCGTTTCCTTCGCGTACTCTCTGCTGCAGAGGCATTTCTCAAAATATTCATACTTTCTGCGGTAAGGAGCCGACAGGTTTTCCGCTTTGGCAAACATTCTTCTGCGGATGGAGGAACCTATGATGGTGGGCAGGAAAGAAAGCGCAAACACCAGCAGCAGCATGGGCTTGATGGAAAATAAATAGCAGCCCATGAACACAAAATACGCCACATCATTCAGTCCAATGGACAATGCGGTAAACACTACCGTGCCAACCGCTTCCATACCCACATAAGCCTTGTTGATATGATCCAGATAGCGGTTATCTTCATAGACAACAGGATCAATGCGGGATGCCTTGTCATTCAAAAGCGTTCCCATATGTCCTTTAATGACCATGTTGATATTATTAAAGATCAATTGCGCCGCTCCCTGCAAAGCCAGGGTAAATACCTTGTCATATAACAGGAACAATTCCACTTGAACCAAAACAGTCCAAATGGAATTGCATCCAAAAGCACTCATCCACATAAATCAATGATCTCTATAACAACGGCAATCATGGCTATCTCTATTTAATATTTTATGTAGTTTATTGCAATCCAGCCTTTCATGCCGATAGAGCTGTTTGAGACTTCCATCCACTTATAACCGCTTTCAAGTGTGTATTGTCCAGTTAAAGTAACCCAATCGCCAGCATTCTCATATAGCTCGCCAAGAACATCCCCAGAGGTACCCGGATCTCTTCTCAACCGAACACCGTTCCCTCTTACATAGCAAGTCTTGTTCACAAATGCAGGATCTTCATATATCTGACCAGTAATACTTGCAACGGAAACAGATTCCTCTGTCTGCTGTTGAGGCAGCTCCGCTGCAAGAGATGTCATTGAA
>JAIEKC010000024.1:0-1839 GCA_029064505.1 Acetatifactor sp. | reverse complement strand
ACTTTGATCGATAATATGGCCATATGGAATGGAACGCCAGATGTTATTATAAGGTAAGTTATAAAATGTATGTTAAAATGCTGTGGGATGGTACATACAGGGATAAAAGAAATAAATTGTAAATACTTACTAAGTGTGATATTCTGTACATATGGTCAAGGTGACATGGACATATGTGGAGGATATGTGACGTTATGGGTGTCGATATAATAATTCCGATCTACAATGCGTTTGAGGACTTGCAGGTATGTCTGCAAAGCTTATACAAGAATACAAATTTAGAGAGCAATCGGCTGATCCTGATCAATGACAATAGTCCTGATGAGAGAATCCGCCCCTGCTTGGATGAGCAGGCTGATCGGAACAGGAATGTAATTGTAGTCCATAATGAAAAGAATAAGGGATTCTCTGCCAATGTAAATATAGGAATAGCACAGTCCCGGACAAATGATGTAATCCTGCTGAATTCAGATACGATTGTGACGGAAAATTGGGTTGAGAAAATTGTAGAATGTGCATATAGTGATGATGAAATTGGCACAGTTACTCCTATGTCTAACAACGCAACTTTATGTTCGGTACCTGTTTTTGGAGAAGAAAATTCACTTCCGCAGCAGCTGACGGTGGAACGGGCGGCTAAAATTGCGGAAGAATGCAGTATGAAAAAATATCCGCGCATTACGGTTGCTAATGGATTCTGCATGTTTATAAAGAGAGAAGTTATTGAGTGTATTGGCGGCTTTGATGCAGAGACTTTTGGACGTGGTTATGGAGAAGAAAATGATTTCTGCAATCGTGCGGAACAGATGGGCTATATTCATGTTATGTGTGATGATACTTATATTTATCACAGCGGCACTAAGTCATTTGTATCAAAGGAAAAGGAAGCGTATCAAAAAGAGCATGAGCAGATATTAAGGAACAGATATCCTGCCCAAATGCATAAAAATGATGTTTTCTGCCAGAACAGTCCCAATAGCTGGGCAGGCAATAATCTTGCCCTGTATTTTGATATTTGGAATGGAAAGAAAAATATACTGTATTTATTACAATCTGATTTTAAACAGGGTGCAAATGATAATATAGGTGGAACACAATTTCATGTAAAGCAGTTGGTGCAGGAGCTGCGTGAGACAGTGAATGTATTCGTTGCGGCCAGAGATGGAGAGTACTTACAGGTAACAGCATATATCGAAGACAGAGAGCACACGTTCCGATTCTTTGCAGGAGAAGCGGAACTGTTTCCGATGCCCGGAAATCGCCGCATTTCCCGAATTATTGATAATGTTTTGGCTGGATTCCGCATCGACCTGGTGCATGTCCACCATACGGCAACAACCTCTCTTGATATCTATTATCAGGCAAAAAAGAGGAACATTCCCATTTTATATACAGTGCATGACTACTATTATGTATGTCCTAATACAACTTTATTGGATGGGGGAGGAAAGGTATGTGCAGATAAGCAGAAACCTGATTGCACAAAGTGCCTTGCACTGAAAAAGGGAATCTATGACAAAAATGAGTACTTAAATATGTGGCGGGCAAAGCATAATGAGATTCTAGGCTTTTGTAAACAGATTATTGTTCCGTCAGAAAGCACGAAGGAGATTTTTGGCAAGTATTACCCTGAACAGAGTAATAAAATCCGAGTGATCGAACATGGGATGAATGAACTGAATGAGCTTCAGGTCAATGAAGATAAAATCATTTATACAGATGAATTTGAGTGGGCATTGGAAAAAGTAATTACAAATACCCAATGTCCTGTTGTCATGGGGAAAGCATATTTAAAGAAGGAGCCTGATGCGATATACAAGGTCTGTCTCTTATACCAAT
>JAIEKC010000239.1:0-6009 GCA_029064505.1 Acetatifactor sp. | reverse complement strand
CGGGAATACCGGCAGCGGGAATATAACTGACGGAAATCTGACCATACAGCTTCCGGACAACACGGAAAGTTATCGGGCGGCCCTGCGGAGATTCGGAGACAGCGCGGGTTCCCATGTCAATAATATCACTGCGGCCACCGCTGACAGAAGTGAAACCATCACGAACAGTCTGAGTACTTTCAATGCGGAACTGGAGGCGGCGGGAAACCATTTGCAGCAGCTCTCATACGTGTTGCAGCAGGGCGCGGATCAGATCAGCGCCGATGTGGATGCAGTGATCGGCCAGTGCAGGGTTTTACGACGGACCATACAGGGATTGCGGGATGACCTGTTCCGCTACGAGGGTATCACAGTGGCGGACACTTCTGATGAAGCGCCGGGGGAGGAACTTGGAGACTCTGAGGAGGTGCAGACGGCTTACTATGACACTTCCGCTTTTCAGCAGGGTAAGGTAACACTTTGTACCAACAGAGGACTTGTGGAGGCGGACAACAGCGTGGGCGGCATTGTGGGCCAGGTGGCCACGGAGTATGATTTTGATCCCGAGGAGGATATCGAGGTCAGCGGTATGGAGAGCTTTCACATTGAACAGACGGTGAAGGCCGTGATCCGGGAGAGCCGTAATTTCGGAGATGTGGTCAGCAAGAAGGATTATGTGGGTGGCGTGGTAGGAAGAGCGGAATTTGGGGCGGTGATCTCCTGTGAATCCTACGGTGCGGTCAGCAGTACCGGAGGAAGCTATGTGGGTGGTATTGCCGGCTCCTCCGGTTATTGTGTCAGAAGCTGTTATGCCATGGGGCAGCTTTCAGGCAGAAATTATGTGGGAGGCATTGCGGGAAAAGGATGTGATATTTTCTACAGTTACGCATATCCCTTCGTGGAGGCTGAAGGGGAGTACAGCGGTTCCATTGCAGGTCAGCTCCAGAAAGAGGGAATTCTTTCCGGTAATTACTATGTGCGGGGAAATGTGCCGGGAGTCGATGCCATCGGTTATGAGGGCGGGGCAACACCGCTTTCCTATGAAGAATTCTGCAGCAGCGAGGGAATGCCGGCGGCATTTTCGGAGTTTACCGTCAGCTTTCAGGCGGACGGGAGAGAACTGGCTTCCTTGCAGTGCCGTTACGGGGAAGCCATCGATCCTGCGGCGATCCCTGCGGTGCCAGAGAAAGAGGGCTGCTACGGATTCTGGCCGGAGTTTGTTTTTTCCCGTGGCACCGGCTATCGTGTGTTGGAGTCTCAATATGAGAACTGGGTATCTTCTCTGGCAAGTGCGGAATGTAATGAAGAGGGGAAAACACGCGTTCTGGTACAGGGAGAGTTTTTACCGGAGATGCAGCTTGTGCTGAGAGAGATGCAAGAGGGCATGTCGGTCACCGTGGAAGGCACGGGGGAGACCGGAGACTTCACCGGTTCCATGACGGTGCGGGCAGTCTGTGAGGACCCGGAGAACACCACAGTGGAGCTGTATGAAAATGGCAGCTATCGGCAGGTTCCCGCCGAAGTGATGGGGAGCTATGTGGAATTTGCCATGGAGAATCCCGGAACCTTCCGTCTCACGGAGACGGCAGGCGGCAGCATATGGATCCTTCCTGCCGCAGCAGGAGCGGCGGTGTTGGCGCTGATCACAGTGCTGGCAGTGAAGGGGATCGGGAAACGGCGGAGAAGGTAGCTGTCGATGGCGTTAAAAATCTCACTTGAAATGAAAAGTAACATTGCATTTTACTGCCGCCTGTGTTATTATTTTAACGATTAAAGTACTGATGCAGAGGAACCTTTTGGGGAAGGTTCTTCTGGTTAAGATTACCGGAAAGGCGGGTTGTTTAAGATGAACAAGGGATTTGACGAAATTATCAGCAAGGTCAGGGAATGCGGAAAGAAGACAGTGGCCGTATCCGTGGCACAGGATTCCGCGGTATTGGAGGCGATCAAGGAGGCGAAGGCAAGGGGGATCGCCGATGCGATCCTGGTAGGCGATGAAGCGAAGATCAGGGAGATCGCCGCTTCCATCGATATGAACCTTGACGGGTATGAGATCATTGATGAACCGGATATGATCCAGGCTTCTCTGAAAGCGGTAAAGCTTGCCCACGAGGGCAGAGCCGATATGTACATGAAAGGTCTGATCGATACTAAGAATTTCCTGAAGAGTGTTCTGGATAAGGAAGTGGGACTCCGCACCGGCGGAACGCTGTCCCATGTGTGTGTGTTCGATGTTCCCGGTATTGACAGGCTTCTGTTCCTGGCGGATGTGGCATTTATGACTTATCCCTCACTGGAGGAAAAGGTGAGCATTATCAATAATACACTTCCTGTCTGCAAAGCGTGCGGTGTGGATGTGCCCAAGGTAGCGCCCCTGGCTGCTGTGGAGGTGGTCAATCCCAAGATGCCTGTGACGGTGGATGCGGCGGAACTGACGAAGATGTGTGAGGAGGGTAAGCTGACCGGCTGTATCGTGGACGGTCCTCTTTCCCTGGATCTGGCCATCGATCCCGAGGCGGCAAAGCATAAGGGAGCTACCGACAGAAAGATTCAGGGTGATGCGGACATTCTGCTGTTCCCTGACATTCATGCGGGAAATCTGGTATATAAATGTCTGGTACATACGGTGCCCGGGCTGAAAAACGGCTGTATCCTGACCGGTACGAAGGTTCCCGTTATCCTCACCAGCCGCTCCGACACCTTTGAGACAAAGGTGAACTCTATCGCACTGGCGGCGGTTGTGGCTGAGGAGATGAAGAAGGGACAGTGAGATAAGCGGGAGCTTTTCGAGAGCGGAAAGGAAATGCAATGCTGGAAGATGTTATTGAAACTGTTGTAGAGATTGCGATGGACGTTGCGGAAGCAGTTATAACAGACAAAGTAGAAAAGAAAAAGAAGGTTTCGCATTCCTGTGATGCGGAGACAGAACAGATTGCTACAGGCGGTAATTGAATAGAAACATCTGCCTGAACAGTACAATGTGTTATAGCACATGAACATTTACGGATGTCCGGACGACTGGAAAGATCCTGCTGACATTGGTACTGTTCGGGCGGATGCGGAACTGGAAGAGGAGAAGAATATGTCAGTAAAAAGTTTGATCATTAACCCAGGTTCTACATCCACCAAGATCGGTGTGTTTGAGGATGAGACATTATTATTTGAGGAGACGCTGAGACATTCCACAGAGGAGATCGGCAGCTATGAGACCATTGTTGACCAGAAGGATTTCCGCAGGAAGATCATTACCGACCTGCTGGAATCGAAGAACTTTGATCTGAAGAGTCTGGATGTGGTAGTGGGACGGGGCGGAATGTTAAAGCCCATTCCCGGCGGCACATACGCTGTTACGGATGCTCTGCTGGCGGATCTGAAAGTGGGAGTACAGGGACAGCATGCTTCCAATCTGGGTGGTATTCTGGCTAAGGAGATCGCCGACTCCATCGGAGTGCCTTCCTATATCGTGGATCCCACGGTTGTGGATGAACTGATACCTGTTGCCAGATATTCCGGTGTACCGGAGCTTCCCCGCGTCAGCATTTTCCATGCTCTGAACCAGAAGGCAGTGGCGAAGAGATATGCAAAAGAAGCAGGAAAGCCTTATGAGAGTCTGCGGCTGATCGTGGTACATATGGGCGGCGGTGTCTCCGTGGGTGCTCATGAGAACGGCAAGGTGATCGATGTCTTTAACGCGTTGGACGGAGACGGCGCTTTCTCCCCTGAGAGGGCAGGAGCGGTGCCCAGCGGTGCGCTGGTAAAGATGTGCTTCTCCGGAAAGTATACCGAGAAGGAAGTCTACAGCAAACTTGTGGGCAAGGGCGGCTTTAACGCTTACCTCAACACCAACGACATGCGCGAAGTGACGAAGATGGCAGGGGAAGGCAACGAGAAGGCTGCTGAGGTAAAACAGGCATTCATCTATCAGGTTGCCAAGGATATCGGTTCCATGGCATGTGTGCTGAAGGGCAGGGTGGATCAGATCATTGTCACCGGAGGAATCGCTTATGGCGCTGATGTCGTGTCCGCGTTGAAGGAGCATGCGGAGTGGATCGCGCCTTTCACCGTATATCCCGGGGAGGATGAACTGCTGGCACTGGCACAGGGCGCTCTCCGTGTGCTGAACGGCGAAGAGAAAGCTATGGAGTATTAGTGCACTGGCCGATTGATTTTATGCAGGGCAGTCGGCGGTTGGATGGCATCCATGCCGTGACCGGTCTGTGATCCTGATAAGTACACCGGAAAAGGTTAGAAAGCTTACAAGAGAATACCCCGCTGTAAACAGGTAAGACGGTGCAGGATGACCTCTGTTTACGGCGGGGTTGGCTTATGCCGGGTGAAGTCGTGTGGTCAAAGACCGGCGATTGCGTATAAAAAATTCCACCTGTGCGGTTGGACGTTTCAAGGAGCATCCAACCTGACTCCCGCATTCACAAATCTGCACTTATGCGAATCTGCCTGCACATCCGTGTTTTGCTCATTTGGGAGTGGATTGCAGCCGCACAGGCAGAAAAATTTCCACAGGATGTAGTCAGGTTTCCCGGAAGGTGGTATACTGTATCTGTTATGTGACGGATATCGGTGCCCGTCATAGAGTATTTTACAGGATATGGGTCGTTATAAAAGAAAGCTTGTAGTATGGAAAGAATTTAAGAAAATGAAGATAAACGGCAATAAATCTATTTATAAATATAATATGTGGCAGGCAATTTCCCCCATGAAACTGATCTTGGGCGGATATCTCACCATTATATTGGTCGGTACGGCGCTTCTGATGCTTCCGATCTCCACAAAAGGGCCGGGCTCCACCGGATGGACCGACTGTTTCTTTACCGCTACATCGGCCACCTGTGTGACAGGTCTTGTGCGGTTCGACACTTTCTCGCACTGGACGATGTTTGGCCAGCTGGTTATCCTGGGGCTTATCCAGATCGGCGGGATCGGCTTTATGACCATAGCGATCCTGGTGATGGTGCTGACAAAAAGGAAGATTCATCTGAGTCAGCGTTCCCTGATGCAGAATTCCATCTCTGCACCGCAGATCGGCGGTATTGTGCGTATGACCAAGTTCATTGCGCTGGGAACATTGCTGATCGAGGGGATTGGCGCTGCCCTGCTGTGTGTTGATTTTATTCCCCGCTTCGGGATCGGTCAGGGAATCTTTTTTTCTCTGTTTCATTCGATCTCCGCTTTCTGTAACGGAGGCTTTGATTTGATGGGAGGTGCCACGGGTGAGTTTTCATCTCTCACCGGTATGGTTGGAAACTGGTATGTGTGTGCGGTGATCATGCTGCTGATCTTTGTGGGCGGTCTGGGATTCTTTGTATGGCACGATCTCCTGACACGGAAATTCCGGTTCAGGAGGCTGAACCTCCACAGCAAAATGGTTCTGGCTATCAGTGTGGGTCTGGTCATTGTGGGAGCTCTGGTGATGGCGCTGCTGGAGTGGAACCAGGCGGCTTATGCGGGCCTGTCCGCGGGAGAGAAGATCAATGCGGCACTCTTTCAATCGGTCAGCGTGCGAACTGCGGGCTTTAATACCGTTGATCTGGCAAGTATGTCGGAGGGCGGCATATTTGTGATGACATGCCTTATGTTCATCGGCGGTTCCACGGGTTCCACGGCGGGAGGGATCAAGACCACTACCTTCTGGATCCTGTGTATCAGTATTCTGGTTACTTTTCGCAGAAAGAAGAATATTGAGATGTTCGGGCGGAGGATGGAAGAGGGAATTACCAGGACTGCCTCCTGTGTGTTTATGACATATCTTCTTCTGTCGGTGACGGTCAGCGTGATCATATCCGCGCTGGAGGATTTGCCGCTGCTGACGGCGCTCTTTGAATCCGTGTCGGCTGTGGCAACCGTAGGATTGACGCTGGGAGTGACACCGGGACTGGGAATGGTGTCCAAGCTGCTGCTGGCATTTCTGATGCTGTGCGGAAGAGTGGGATCCATCTCTATGCTGCTGGCATTTTCCTCGGAGAAGCGGGTGACAAATTCCAGACTGCCGCTGGAGAAGGTTCAGGTGGGGTG
>JAIEKC010000238.1:0-1962 GCA_029064505.1 Acetatifactor sp. | reverse complement strand
AACAAGACCAGGAACAAGACCAGGAACAAGACCAGGAACAAGGTCCGGGATTATATGAACGGTTATATCCTTATCTGATCTATGAAAAAAAGGGAGGGCATATCATCTCGGACGGGCGCGGCGGTTTCATCAACCTCAAACATCTGGCAGCGGCAGCGGAGGGATATTTTACGGCCTCCATTGCACCGGATTCCTGGTATGGCTGGGCTGCGGATATGGCTTCGGCCATTGAGAACACTGAAAGATATGTTGCCAGTGAGAATTGCAGTTATCAGGATGCTGCTATTGCCGTGGTCGGCGCTGATGAGTTGGATTTTTCACATATAGATATGTGTGCGGATGCAGATGCCATTAAGATAGCGGAACTGATTTCGGCATCAACATCGAGAACGCATTCGTTTTCAGAGGCATTGAGGAACTACTATGACAATTATGCAGGTGACCGGTTCCGGTATCTGATCGACGATATCGGGTGCAAGGCAAATATAACTGACATAGAAGACAAACTGATAAATGGTCTGGATGTCATTTCTGCTGAAGTTGCCTGGACCATTGGACAGATGATAAAAAATCCCCCTTCAAGCATAGAGGATTTTTTAAACAGGCTAAAAAAATTGTCGTCATCTGATGCATATACTGCGTGCTGTACTGCATTCGCACATTATCTATACTGTGAATTGGAATAAAAAGAAACAATATAGACTGCATGGAATAAGGAATGGCTTCCAGGTATCCTGAACCTGAAAAAAGCCGCATACGGAGGAGCGTATATGAAAACAGGAACCATGAAAATTCTTTTTGTCTTTCAGCTTGTGCTGATCCTGTTGATAGGAAAGTGGATCAGTCCCGGTGGGTATGACAAGGATAGTACGGAACTGCTCCGTGAGACTTCGCCTGATGGTAGGTATGTGCTGTTCATAGAGGAACTTGGAGCGTCTATCCTCTCGAAGAGCTATATCATCGAAGTGACCCTTTATGAAAACAGCAGCAGCCCCGAATGTTACAGCACATCGTTCCAGGTTGATGTCCATACGGGGGGCGGCAGCGTCCATTGTGGGATCGAGTGGCTGGAGGATGGTGTCCAGATCATTCTGTCCGGATCGGAATCCGATTACTTTATCCTGCCATTCAAAACATCAGTGGAACCCCGGGTAAACTAAACAGCGGCTGTCCCTGCAGTGGGACTGCGGGACAGCCATGTGCGGAGGAATAAATATGAAGAGAAGAACTTTGAAAATGCTGCTTGTTGCCGAATTTATTGTAATCGTGCTATTGTTTCTGTGGATTTTCTGGTATATCGGATATAACTTTGACAACGTGGAACTGCTCTGTGAGACTTCGCCTGACGGCGATTATGTACTGCGCATAGAGGAAACCAGTAAACCTGTCTTTTCTTTGTATCCGGCTCAGATCAGGGTGAATCTTTACAGCCACATACATTCCTATGCCGTACTTTTCGACACTAAAGTTGCCACAGGGGATGGTACCGTACATTATGAGATTGAATGGTTGGAGGATGGCGTTCTGATCATCCTGTCTGGAAAGGAATCTCATTATTACATCCTGCCATTCAAGACACTGGAGGATTCCAGAAAGCTTCTGTGAAAGATGAGATGCAGATGTATGACTGGTAAAACACGGACTGTGGCGCGTTATGATATTTTCAGAGTGATAGCAGGGTGATCTTTCGCCCTGCTATTATTGAAACCCGAAAGCGTACGTTTTTAAAGGATGGAAGTTGTGTGCCTTGTAATCGGTCAACAGCTTCAGGCATGCCCTGCAGCTCATGGAATCAGGAACCTGATGATATCTTTTATAAATTTTGCTCCTTTCATGTTTACAAAACAAGCAAATTCGTCTTTGTAGTAGGTGTAGTGGCTGCAGGATTGCAACAGGAAGGAGAGAAAACATATGGCAATTGTAAAAGTAAACAGAAGTGGGAAATCTCATAAGGTATATCTC
>JAIEKC010000237.1:0-4578 GCA_029064505.1 Acetatifactor sp. | reverse complement strand
GATTCTATAAGGCCGGTTCGGCGGGATCAGGGATGGCGGTGTGTCGGCAGGGAAGAATGAGAGGTAATATGAAAAAGACGGTAGGAATAGTGGGCGGCGGCGCTGCGGGTATGCTGGCTGCAATCGCGGCTGCGAGACAGGGCGTGTCGGTGACCATACTGGAAGGGAATGACCGGGTGGGAAAGAAGATCCTGTCCACAGGCAACGGGAAGTGTAATCTGGGGAACCGGAAGCTGGATCCGGAGGAGTATTACACGGGACAGCCCCGGCTTCTGAGGGAATGTCTGGAACGGTTTGGCACGGAGGATACGGTTTCCTTTTTTCAGGGGATCGGGCTGCTGCTGAAAGAAAAGAACGGTTATCTCTATCCTGCCTGCGAACAGGCGTCGGCGGTGCTGGATGCGCTTCGCTACGAACTTGCGTCATTGGAGATAGAGGTGGTCAGCGGGTGTAAGGTGAAGCAGATCCTGACCGGGGATGCAGTGATTGGGAACGGACATAATTCATCCGGGCAGAAGGGAAGACAGACCGTGGCAGGGAGTGGAAAGCTTCCGTCAGGACAGGAGAACGGGAAGTCCATGGCGCAGGGCATGAAATTGCCGTCAGGGAAGGAGCACGGGAAGTATGCGGCGCAGGGCGTGCAGCTTCCGCCGGGACAGAGGAATGGTCGGATTACAGTGCGGAGCGAGGAGCGGAGTTTTGATTTTGACAGTGTGATTATTGCGTGCGGAGGAAAAGCGGCGCCTAAGACGGGCTCCGACGGAAGCGGATTTCGGTTGGCGGAGCAGATCGGGCATAAGCTGCGACCTACGGTGCCCGCTCTGGTACAGTTAAGATGCAGTGAGCCCTATCTCAAGGCTGTGTCTGGTGTGCGGGCGGATGCCATGATCCGTGTCTGGAATGCCGGTGAATGCATTGCCTGCGAGAGAGGGGAACTGCAGCTGACAGATTACGGGATTTCAGGGATTCCTGTCTTTCAGCTGAGCAGGCAGGTGAATTACATATTGCGGAAACAGAAGGAAGTGGAGGTAACGGTGGATTTCCTGCCGGATTACGGACAGGAGGAATATGAGACCTTACAGGCGGACAGAGAGATCTTGCGGAAGGGCAGGACGGTGGAGGAATTTTTCACCGGGATGCTTCATAAGAAGCTGATGCTGCAGTTTATCAAAATGGCAGGGCTGAGGCCGGGGGAGTCAGCGGAAGCGGCTGATCCGGCGGCGGTCAGAAGGGTCTGTGAACTGTGCCGGGAATGGCGGCTTCATGTCAACGGACATAATTCGTTTGACAATGCACAGGTCTGTGCCGGTGGCGTGCCCTTGGAGGAAGTGACGGAGAATCTGGAATCCCGCAAAGCGCCGGGAATCTTTTTTGCCGGGGAGATTCTGGATGTGGACGGAAAGTGTGGCGGTTATAATCTGCAGTGGGCGTGGTGCAGCGGTTATCTGGCGGGGAAAGCGGCGGCACGTTGACGGTAATGCGGTCAGCACGTCAGTCTCCCTTTCCGGTTAATGGCAGCATTTTCAAACACGCTTTGGGATAGATGTTCAGGAGACAGTATCTTTCCTGAAAGAAAATATTGGGAAGAGGAATCTGTGCCGCAGAAGACGGCACAGATTTGCAGTTTGCGGAAAGGCATGGTTATCAGTATGTTGCGGATCAATCAGGTTAAGATTAAAATAAATCATACACAACAGGAATTGCGTGAGAAGGCTGCGGACATGCTCCGTATTCCGGTGGAAGGGATCCGGTCTGTTCAGATTGTGCGCCAGTCCATAGACGCAAGGAAAAAACCGGAGATATTTTACACCTATACATTGGATGTGGAGGCGGCGGGAGAGGAAAAGCTTTTGAGGAAAATGAAAGGCAGACTGCAGATTTCAAAAGCAGATATTGTGAAATACCGTTTTCCCGAGTCCGGAACAGAGGTATCGGAGCATCCTCCCGTGATCGTGGGGATGGGACCGGCGGGATTATTCTGCGGTTACTATCTGGCTTTGCACGGATACCGCCCCGTCATACTGGAGAGAGGGAAGTGTGTGGAGGAGAGACAGAAGGACGTGGAATCTTTCTGGGAGACGGGGAGACTGGATCCCGAATCCAACGTGCAGTTCGGCGAGGGCGGCGCGGGAGCCTTTTCCGACGGCAAATTAAATACGCTGGTAAAGGATAAGGACGGACGGAACAGAGAGGTGCTGGAAACCTTTGTGAAATTTGGGGCGAAGGAGAGTATCTGCTATGAGGCGAAGCCCCATATCGGCACGGATGTGCTCTGCCGCATCGTGGGGAATATGCGGCGGGAGATCCTTACATTGGGCGGTCAGGTGCGGTTTGAGAGCCGGGTTACGGACATACATATCCAGGATGGGCGGATCACCGGTGTGGTGATAAACGAAAAGGAGCGTCTGCCCTGCCGGCAGTTGGTATTGGCGATCGGACACAGTGCCAGGGATACCTTCCATATGCTTTATGAAAAGCAGGTCCCTATGGAGGCGAAAGCTTTCGCGGTGGGGCTTCGTGTGGAGCATCTGCAGTCCATGATCAACGAGAGCCAGTACGGCAGAGCGGAGAGCGGAGAAAAGATGCTCTGTAAGGAGATGCCGATGAAGGGAGAAGAGTCGCTCTGTAAGGAGACATCGGAGAAGGGAGAAGCGTTGTCTTGTAAAGAGACGGCGGAGAGTGTGGAAACAGAATACGGACGCCTGGGCGCGGCGCCTTACAAGGTGGCTGCGAAGGCATCTAATGGCAGGGGCGTCTATTCTTTCTGCATGTGTCCCGGAGGATATGTGGTCAATGCGTCCTCGGAGCCGGGCGGAACGGCAGTCAACGGTATGAGCTACAGCGGCAGGAACGGCCGCAATGCCAACAGTGCCATTATTGTGTCCGTGACACAGGAGGACTTTGGCTGTGATCATCCGCTTGCCGGAGTGGAATTTCAGAGGCTTTTGGAGCGGCGTGCCTACGAGCTGGGGGGCGGGAAGATTCCTGTTCAGCGATATGGAGACTTTCAGAGGGCTGTCGGAGTGAAAAAAATGGAAGCGGATACCACACCTGAAAGCAGTCTGCAGCCTCAGTGCAGGGGAGAATTTTGCTGGGCGGACGTGAGCAGGATACTTCCGGAGGAGTGTAATGCGGCCTTTGCGGAGGGAATGGAGATATTCGGAAGGCAGATCAGGGGATTTGACAGAGAGGATGTCATACTGTCGGGTGTGGAGAGTAGAACATCTTCTCCGGTACGCATAGAAAGAGATGAGACGCTGCAGTCACAGATCAGGGGGCTTTATCCCTGCGGGGAAGGCGCAGGTTATGCAGGCGGCATCACCTCTGCGGCCATGGACGGGCTGAGAGTAGCGGAGGCCATTGCGGCAAAATCAGCCGTTCATTAAAACATACACGGCATACGGCGTATCCTGAGAATACAAAGATATTCTTGAAAAATGCGCAAAGTGGAAGACAGTATGATCATATGTTACGCTATACCACAAAGGGCAGTATGATCACGACAGAATCATGGAAGGAAAAAACAGTATGGACTTTCTTTCACAGCATCGTACCAAAAATATCAGAAGATGAGAATACGGAGGCTTTGAACAGGCAAGAGGCCATGTTTGGATCTGTAAAACGAAAGAGGAGGGGATGGCAAGGGAACTGGAAAAGAATATCATATCTCATCAAAACAGTATGTAGGGGACGGATTACAGATGAAATTGGTCAGTGAAACGCAGTCCCAAATTGAATGCAGTTCTTGTGAGGCAACGCTTGAGGATGCTTATATTTATATTACGAACAAAGAAATGTAATAAGTCGAAACAACGTCAATAAGTTTGCCCGTAAGGTTATCACTATTCATTTACACTGTTTTGTAAAAAAGCAATGGGCAGGGCGCTCGCAGGAATGCGGGTGTCTTTTCTGATTCCGTTGACGGAGTGGATGAAATCGGGTAGAATAGTACTGGCAGTTATACGTAACCGTTCAGACAGGTCACTGAACTGTTACGGCAATACACACTGCGCTCGCAGGTCTCGCAAAATTGCATTATTGACTTCGCGGGAGGGACTATCTGATTTGTTACAGATATGCAGATCATACCATATGGAAAAGACGCGGAGACAAGGCTGGGAAACTGCCTGCATACCTCGCGCCAGGCGTCTCAGAATGGAGAAGAAATGAGTGACTTAAGAGAACGGATCAAAGATAAAAAGAGAATTGTGGTAAAGATAGGCTCGTCCTCCCTGACCCATAAGGAGACGGGCGATATGGATTATATCCGTATGGAGAAGCTGGTGCGGGAGCTCAGCGACATCAGGAATCAGGGAAAAGAGGTGGTGCTGGTCACCTCCGGCGCCATCGCGGCAGGAAAAAATGCCATGCATCTGAAAGAGATCCATGCAGAGAGCCAGGCGGAAGCCATGGCGGTGAAGCAGGCGTGTTCCGCGGTGGGGCAGGCAAGGCTGATGATGACCTACCAGAGGCTCTTTTCGGAATATAATCAGATAGCAGGGCAGATCCTGATGACCAAGAACACGATCGTGGACAATCTGAACCGTTATAATGCCCACAACACATTTTCCGAACTGT
>JAIEKC010000236.1:0-3339 GCA_029064505.1 Acetatifactor sp. | reverse complement strand
GACGTAAACGAGCGGGATGAAGAGAGCGGTACACCGCTGATCTATGCCTGTCGGAACAATGCCTCGGATATCGTCAGAATGCTGCTTGATCACGGTGCGGATCCGAACCTTGGAGACGGGAAAAACTATATGGCGCTGCATTATGCGGCGGTGCTGGGCAATTTGCCGATCATCGATCTGCTTGTAAAAGCAGGGGCGGACGTAAACTGCACGGACGGCAACGGCGATACGCCGCTGATGTTTATGGCGAAAAACGGGCGGACGGCTGCCGCGCTCAATTACATTCGGAATCCGGAGGTTGATCTCAATATCAGGGATAATGCCGGACGCACGGCGGTCATGTATGCCATTGCCGCCCAACAGCAGCAGCTTGTAAGGACATTTCTGCCGTTGCTGGGAGCGGATGCGGATGATGCGGATACGGACGGTTTTACAATGCTTCACTATGCCTGCCGGTTCGGACAGCCTGAAATAGTAAAGCTTCTTCTTCAGAGAGATCAGAGCAGTGTAAATGAAGTGAGTGACACTGGTGAAACTCCTCTTATGATGGCGGCAGGGAATTCCAATCTGATGATCGTCAGGCTGCTGCTTGAGGCGGGGGCGGAAGTGGGCTGTCTGAACGGAAAGGGACTCACGGTATTGCATCTGGCGGCAGCCGGCGGAAATGCTTCCCTGGGCAGGGCACTGATAGAGGCAGGTGCGGACATTGACGGAAAGACGGCGGAAGGACATACGCCGCTGATGTACGCCATCGCCGAAAGCAGAAACGAATTTGCGGAAATGCTGATCCGGGAAGGCGCGGATGTGAATGCCACGGACAATCAGCAGGGCAGTGCACTGTCCTATGCCATCGATGCGGATATGCCGCAGATCGTGGAATTGCTGCTTGAGGCAGGGGCATCCGCATCGGGGGATATGTGCATTTCAAGACAAGAGTAACGCGGCACGCTCCGGAGATATATTCCCGGGCGGACTGTCATACGCGGCAACAGGAATGGAGGTATCGGAAAAGTATGAAATATCATTTTAATTATTGCTGGCATTTTCTGCTGGCGGACACATTTCCCATGAGGGAGGCTCTGGAAAAATGGAAGGACGATAACGGACGGTATTTTTACGAGAAGGATTATAAGGAGCAGGGATGGCAGGAGGTGACTCTGCCCCATACCTTCAATGACGCGGATCTGTTCGTGGCGCCGATCCAGGATGCGGGAAGCGGGCAGAAGCGGACCTGCGCTTTCTACCGCAAGCTGTTTTCCCTGGAGAAGGAGCAGCAGGGCAGTAAGATCCTGCTGGAGTTCGAGGGGATGCGACAGACCTGTTATCTGTATGTGAACGGGCGCATGGCCGGCTATTATGAGGCGGGGGTTGCACCCTTTGGTTTCGACATAACGTCCTATGTGGAATTCGGGGAAGAGAACCTGATCGCACTGGTGACGGATAATACTGCTACCCGAAATACCCCTTTCTGCATCGCGGAGACTCCCAATGTGCCGGAAGTGGAGCCGGGTTCCTATCTCTTTGCCCAGGAGGAGGCTGTCCCGGAGGACAGGCAGGGTGTGGGGTTCTTCTGGAACTGTAATGATTTCAACCCTTCCATGGGCGGGATCACCCGCCCGGTCTGCCTGCATGTGAAGCCGAAGGTCTATCTGACGCTGCCTCTGTACAGCAATCTGCAGACGAAGGGTGTGTATGTGTACGGCAGCGATGAGGATCCGGAGAGGGGAACGGCCCGTGTCCATGTGGCGGCGGAGCTGCGTAATGAGAGCGGTCGGGAGACAGAGGTACGGCTGAGGGTCTTTGTGGAGCAGTTGGACGGGGTCTGTGTACATACCTTTTCCTCGGAGCCGGTGACGCTTTCGGCCGGCGGACCGGTCACACCGCTCCTGTCCGTCACACCTCCGGATGCCTACCGGGAGGAGATCCTTGCGGATGGCAGAACACATTATGTGCCGAAGGGAGAAGAGGAAGTGGCTCCCACGGCGACGGCTTCCGTACAGGTACAGGAGGTAAGGGCTGTCTCCGGGGAAGTCCCCCTGCGGTTCTGGAATCCGGAGGATCCATTCCTGTACCGGGTGAAGGTGGAGCTTCTGGTAAACGGAGATGCTATTGACCAGGAGATCGTCGAGACAGGATTCCGGAAAGTGGAATATGACAGGGACAGGGGTATCGTCATCAATGGCCGCTCCGTATGGCTCACCGGCTATGCCCAGCGTTCCACAAATGAGTGGGCTGCTATCGGTGTGGCTCCGGAATGGCTGAAGGATCAGGATATGATGTGGCTGAAGGAGAGCAATTCCAATCATATCCGCTGGATGCATGTGGCTGCCACGCTGCCGGATATCCGCAGCTGTGACCGGCACGGTGTGGTCTGCACCCAGCCTGCGGGGGATAAGGAGGCGGAAAACTTCGGGCGTCAGTGGGATCAGAGGATGGAGCTGATGAGGGACATTATCATTGCCTTCCGCAACCATCCCTCCATCCTGTTCTGGGAGGCGGGAAACAACAGCATCAGCCGGGAGCATATGAGGGAGATGACCGGGCTGAAGAGACTGCTGGATCCGGATGGGGGACGTTTCATGGGCTGCCGTACCATCAATACGGAGGATATAGTGGCGGAGTCGGAGTATGTGGGCACCATGCTGAACCGTCATGCGGCCCGCTTCCTGGCGGAGCACGGCCCCATCACCGAGACGGAGTACAGCAGGGAGGAAGCGCCCAGAAGGATCTGGGATGATTTCACGCCCCCTGATTTCGATTACCGCAACCGGTATATCGGAAAAGGCGGGAAAAAGCAGGTGGCCCGGGATTTCTGGGATCTGACCATGGAAGAGATGATCCTGGCGGAGGCAGGCGGATACGCGGAGTTTTTCCATGACCGCATCGGCGGAGCGTCCGGGAAGGATATGTACAGCGCCGCAGCCGCTCTGTGCTGGACGGACTCCGCCCAGCATGGCAGGCAGTCCTGGTCGGAGAACGGGCGCATGAGCGGCAGGGTGGATCCGGTGCGCATCCGGAAGCAGAATTTCTATTTATATCAGGTGATGCAGTCCCGGACGCCCATGGTGAAGATCATGGGCCACTGGAATTATCCGCCGAAGGGAAATGGGAATTATCGTTACCCGCTGAAGACCTTCAACGGGGAGTACTGGGAGGAAACCGGCGAGCACGCTTACAGGGATCCGGAGAAAAAGACGGTGTATGCGGCGGGAAGCTATGATATCCTGCGCATGGAGCTGTGGATCAACGACGAGAAGGCGGGAGTCAGCGAGAAACCGGTGAACAGCTTTCTGTTTCCGTTTGAGAATATTGATGTCACAAGGCAGGGGGTTATTGAGG
>JAIEKC010000235.1:0-13749 GCA_029064505.1 Acetatifactor sp. | reverse complement strand
GATATGGATTATGACGGACTCCGTGCAGACATCGTGAAGATGCTCGGAGGGGAGACGGTAAAGGTCAACACACTCAGCTTCCAGAATGACATGCGCAATTTCCGGACTAAGGACGATGTGCTGACCCTGCTGATCCATCTGGGCTATCTGGCCTATGATCAGGAGACGGGGGAGGCCTTTATCCCCAACAGGGAGATCGTCAGGGAATTTGCAAACGCCATGAGCGTAGGCGGATGGCCGGAGGTGATGAGGGTGCTGAAGGCATCGGACAGACTTCTGGAAGAAACGCTCCGATGTGAGGAAGAAAAGGTGGCGGAGGGGCTTGACAGAGCGCATATGGAAGTGGCATCGATCCTAACTTACAATGATGAGAACTCCCTTGCCTGTGCCATCAGTCTCGCATACTACAGCGCGAGGAAAGACTATAAGATCATCCGGGAACTGCCCGCGGGAAAGGGCTTTGCAGATGTGGTATTTCTGCCCCTGCCGTTCAGCCAAAAGCCCGCCCTTGTGGTGGAACTGAAATATGACAGATCCGCGGATACCGCTCTGCAGCAGATCAGGGACAGACGATATGCGCAGGCGCTGGAAGGCTATACCGGTGAGATCCTGCTGGTGGGAGTAAACTATGACAGGGACAGTGAGAACAAGCCGCACAGCTGTGTGATAGAGAAGCTGGTGTATATTCCTTCTGTGGACGCAGTTTCTTACGGACCGGAGCGTTCGGTTGGCCTTGTGGAAAGGGCGGAAGCTTTGCGTGACCGAGCAGCTCTTCGCGGAATGTAGTATTCTGTCGGATCGGTTTGTGCCGCAAGGGAGCGACATGACCGGAATTGTGATCTTTCTGTGAGCGGATTGGGTTCACAGCTGCGGATCGGGATTTTGCAGGAGGAAAATTTATGAGATTTGGCCCCATAGAAGTAAAGGATAAACTGGGACGTACCATCATTTTGCGCAATGCTGAGATGGCAGATGCGGAGAACCTGATAAACTATATGAAAACCACTACGGCGGAAACACCGTTTCTGATCCGGGAACCGGACGAGTTTTGCCTGACGCTGGAGCAGGAAGAAGCATTTATCAACGGGTGTATCGGTCAGGAAAGAGAACTGATGCTGATAGCGACAATAGACGGAGAACACATCGGAAACTGCTCGCTGATGCGTGTTGGCACTTACAGGAGATATCAGCATCGCTGTGAGATTGCCATTGCCTTATATCAAAAGTATTGCGGCTTTGGGATTGGGAAAGCCATGATGGAAACTGTTCTTTCCGTTGCGGGAGAACTTGGATATGAGCAGGCGGAACTGGAGGTTATCCGCAATAATGCCAATGCAGTTAATCTGTATAAAAAACTGGGGTTCAACGAGTATGGAACATTTCCGGACAACATGAAGTATGCAGACGGAACATATGCGGAGGCGGTTTGGATGATGAAAAAGTTGTAGAAGATTTTGTGTGAATTGTGGAGGAGGATATGTAAATGGCGGTTACAATTTTAGAAGTGAAGAGGGAAAGCTGCCCGGAGACACGATTGATCGGTAAAAAGTATGAAGGCAGTTCAAATTGGGGTGAATGGTGGGAAAATAACTGGTTTGAGGCACTAAAAGCAAATCAATGCCTTCCGTTCAATGGAGATGCCTATATTGGGGCGGTACATATAGTCAATGGTATGCCGGAACGTTGGATCGGCATGCTGTTTCCGGCAGATACAGAAGTTCCGGAAGGTTTTGAATATGCTGACATAGAACCGTTGGAATTTGCGGTATGCTATTTGTATGATAAAGAGAATAGCAGTGAATTTTATACGATGGATACGCACAATATATGTCTGGAAGAACTGAAAGCACATAATCTGAAACGAAAAGAAGATGATTGGTGCTTTGAGAGATATAATTGTCCAAGATTCACAACTCCGGATGAAAAGGGAAATGTAATTCTGGATTATGCAATTTCGATCGAGAACTGATTTGGAAGCCATTTGGATGAAATATTGCCTGTCAGTTCAAATTCTATACAAAATATGAGCCGGTCAGGCTGGCGTGCAAATCGTAACAATTTCGTAATAGTTCAGACCGGTCAATGAGCTGTTACGACGATGCACACTTCGTCCGCAAGTCTCGCAAAATTGTATGGAAATGTGTACAAAGAGTACATTCAATTATTGACTCTGCAGAGAGGCTATCTGACTATTAAAAAATTCAAGAAAACGACACAATTCCAACATTATACATGTTGACTTGTGTGGTATATAGACTTATAATAAAACAAGAAACAACAAAAACAGGAGGAATCAAAATGCAAAACGAGTATGAAATCAAAAAAGAGATCTGCGACATCGGAAAAAGGATCTACAACAGAAACATGGTTGCCGCAAACGACGGAAATATCTCCGTTAAGCTCAGCGATAACGAGTTTCTTTGCACCCCTACCGGCGTGTCCAAAGGTTTCATGACCCCTGAGTACATCTGTAAAGTAGATGCGCAGGGCAATGTTATCCAGGCGAACGGCAATTTCAAGCCTTCATCCGAGATCAAGATGCACATGAGAGTGTATCAGGAGAGACCTGATGTTAACAGCGTGGTACATGCTCATCCCATGTATGCGACCACTTTTGCCATTGCAGGTATCCCTCTGACCCAGCCCATCATGCCTGAGGCAGTTATCGCACTTGGCTGCGTGCCCATCGCAAAGTACGGCAGACCTTCCACCATGGAGATCCCCGATGCAGTGTCCGAGTATGTACAGTACTTTGACGCAGTGCTGCTTGAGAATCACGGCGCTTTGACTTATTCTGATTCCCTGTTGAGCGCATATCTGAAGATGGAATCCGTTGAGTTCTATGCGCAGCTGTTGTATCAGTCCAGAATGTTGGGCGGCCCCAAGGAGTTCACTCCTCAGCAGGTAGAGGATCTGTATGAGATCAGAAGACAGTTCGGCATGAAGGGACGTCATCCCGCGAATCTCTGCCCTGCTTTAAAGGAAGGCAAGCCCAGCTGTCACAACTGCGGCGGAAACTGCGGTGAGCACAAGAATGCGGCGGCAACCTCCCCTGAGCTGGTAGCAGAGATCACCAGGAAGGTACTGGAGCAGCTTGGCAAGTAATCGGACAGGCAGTCCTGTCGTTTGAAAAGTGACCGGTTTGCCGGAAAAGCCATGGCAGGAAGAAAATGGTCCGGCAGGGAACCCGCCATGGCAGGAAGAATTCCGTTTCAGGCGGGAAATCGCCACGGCATGAAAAATTCCGTTTCAGGCGGGAAGCAGTCATGGCAGGAGGAAAATCCATTTCAGACGGAAAGCAGTCATGGCAGGAAGAATTCCGTTTCAGGCGGGAAGCAGTCATGGCAGGAAGAAATTTCGTTTCAGGCAGGAAACCGTCATGCCGGAAAAGACCGGTCATAATGAAAGAGACCGATTATGACAAATACAGAAATCGAAACCATCGTCCGTCAGGTTTTAAACCGGACGGCAGACAGTCAGAGCGGGACGGCGGTGCAGTGTGGTCTGCCCGCGGATCCTGTGGCGGCAAACGGCGGAACCGTAATTCCCACCATGCCCCTGAAGCTGGCGGTGAAGCTCATCGAGCGGATCGAGGCAAAGGCGGCGGAGTGGGATATGAGAGTGGTAACAGCCGTTTCCGACGCGGCGGGAAGACCCGTTGCCATCCATTGTATGGACGGCGCTTACATAGGAAGCTTTGACGTGGCATTAAACAAGACCTACACATCCATTGCTTTTCAGATGTCAACCGCAGAACTTGGTTGTCTGAGCCAGCCGGGAGAGTCCCTCTACGGCATTCAGTTCACCAATAACGGCAAGATCACCATTTTTGGCGGCGGTGAGGTCTTAAAGTATCAGGATGTGATCATCGGAGCGCTGGGAGTCAGCGGCGGTTCCGCCAAGCAGGATACGGATCTGGCGGCTTACGGGCGTTCCGTTTTGAAGGAGGTAATATCGTGCTTGTAAACGAAGGCATGGTACAGGACATTGTGCAGGAAGTTGTGGCGCAGCTTCAGATCGCGGAGCCTGTGGCAAAGAGCCATGGCGTATTCCCTGATATGAATGCGGCTATTGCTGCCGCCAAGGAGGCTCAGGCAGTCATCCGCAGAATGTCTCTGGATCAGAGAGAACAGATCATCAGCAACATCCGCAGAAAAACCCATGAAAATGCGGAGACATTGGCCAGAATGGGCGTAAATGAGACAGGAATGGGCAATGTGGGGCATAAGATCTTAAAGCATCACTTAGTGGCAGACAAGACTCCGGGTACTGAGGATATGAAGACAACGGCATGGTCGGGTGACAGAGGTCTGACCCTGATCGAGATGGGACCTTTCGGCGTGATCGGCGCCATCACTCCTACCACCAATCCCAGCGAGACGGTCATCTGTAACTCCATCGGCATGATCGCGGCAGGAAATACGGTAGTGTTCAATCCCCATCCCGCAGCGATCAAGACTTCCATCTTTGCCCTGAACATGATCAATGAGGCATCCCTGGAAGCAGGCGGCCCCGACAATGTGGCTTGTACCGTTGAAAAGCCCACACTGGATACCAGTAATATTATGATGAAGCATAAGGATATTCCCCTGATCGCGGCAACAGGCGGTCCCGGCGTGGTCACCGCAGTCCTTTCTTCCGGAAAGAGAGGCATCGGCGCAGGTGCAGGCAATCCTCCCGCAGTGGTGGATGAGACGGCGGATATCCGCAAGGCGGCGGAGGACATTGTAAACGGCTGTACCTTTGACAATAATCTTCCCTGTATCGCGGAGAAGGAGATCGTGGCGGTAGATTCCATCGCAGACGAACTGATGCATTATATGATCTCCGAGCAGGGCTGTTACCTGATCTCAAAGGAGGAACAGGATAAGCTGACTTCCGTCGTGCTGACACCCAAGGGACTGAACCGTAAGTGTGTGGGACGTGACGCGAAAACTTTGCTTGGCATGATCGGTGTCACCGTTCCCGACAATATCCGCTGCATCGTGTTTGAGGGAGAGAAAGAACATCCTCTGATCGCGGAAGAGCTGATGATGCCGATCCTGGGCATGGTCCGCGCGAAGGATATCGACGACGCCATCGAGAAAGCGGTATGGTTGGAGCATGGCAACCGTCATTCCGCACATATCCATTCCAAGAACATTGACAATATCACAAAGTATGCGAGAGCGATCGATACGGCGATCCTGGTGAAGAACGCTCCCTCCTATGCCGCATTGGGCTTTGGCGGTGAGGGCTACTGTACTTTTACCATTGCAAGCCGTACCGGCGAGGGTCTGACCAGCACGAAGACTTTTACCAAGAGCAGAAGATGTGTTATGGCGGACAGCCTTTGCATACGGTAATACGGTGAGAAGAAAATCTAAGAAAACAAAATACATTTCTAAGATTTTCTAAGTCTCACCGGAAAGAATCGCCAGGTGATTCTTTCGAAAGGAAAACTTTGAGAAGAAAAACTCAAGAGGAAAGCTTCAAAAGGAAAACTCCAAGAGAAAAACTTCAAGAAAGAAAACTCCGGGAAGGAGAAATTTGAAACGGAAATTTCTCAGAAAGCCGGATCCGTAGAAGAGATTTTTTGTAAACGAAAAAGAAAGCAGAAAGGAGTAATAGAATGGCTGATACAGCACAGATTGAAGCAATAGTAAAGCAGGTACTTGCCAGTATGTCCGGTTCCGATGCACCGGTATCCGCTGCGGGAAGCAGCGCATCAAACGGTGTGATCCCCAAGACCGCACATGTGGCAATGCTGACGAGTCTGGAGCATTTTGATGTAAAGGAATTCCCCATGCCTGAGGTCGGCGATGACGATATTCTGGTAAAGGTAGAGGGATGCGGTGTCTGTGGAACGGATGCCCATGAGTTCAAGAGAGATCCCTTCGGACTGATTCCTGTGGCTCTGGGCCATGAGGGTACCGGTGAGATCGTTAAAATGGGTAAGAACGTGAAAAAGGACAGCGCAGGCAAGGATCTGAAGCTGGGCGACAAGGTGGTTACCTGTATGATCTTCAAGGATAACCCGGATATCACCATGTTTGACCTGAATAAGCAGAATGTGGGAGGCGCGGATGTATACGGCCTGCTTCCCGATGACGATATTCATCTGAACGGATGGTTCTCCGATTATATTCTGATCAGAGGAGGCTCCACCGTATTCAATGTAAGCGATCTGGATCTCTATTCCAGAGTGCTGATCGAGCCCTGTGCAGTGCTGATCCATGCTGTGGAGCGTGCCAAGAGCACCGGCATCCTGCGGTTCAATTCCAGAGTGGTTGTTCAGGGATGTGGACCTATAGGCTTGATTTGTATCGCAATTTTGCGTACAATGGGTATTAACAACATTATTGCGGTGGACGGCGAGAACAAGCGTCTCGAGTTTGCGAAGGAGCTGGGAGCTTCCGACTATGTGAACTTCAAGGATCATAAGGGAATTGAAGCGCTTGCAGGAGCTGTGGCGGAGAAATTTGACGGTCATCTGGCTGATTTTGCATTCCAGTGTACCGGTTCTCCCGCAGGACATTCCAATATCTATAAGTTCATCCGCAACGGCGGCGGACTTTGTGAGCTGGGATTCTTCATCAACGGCGGAGACGCTACCATCAATCCTCACTTTGATATCTGCTCCAAGGAGATCACCACGGTGGGGTCCTGGGTGTATACTCTGAGAGACTACGCAACTACCTTTGATTTCCTGAAGAGTGCAAAGAAGCTGGGGCTTCCTATGGATAAGCTGATCACGCATACATATCCTCTGGAGGAGATCAACGAGGCATTGAAGACCAATCTGGCAATGACCGGATTAAAGATTGCCATTATCAATAAATAGCGGATGATGGAATCGGATGTAAATGACACTTCCAAATTTGGATACCAATGTCCGCAGAAGCGGGCCAGGCAGACAGAAACGAGGTTGATATGGAAGAGGCAGTAGGAATTTTGGAGGTATATGGTCTGACTTGTGCGTTCCTTGCAGCCGATGCGGGATGTAAGGCGGCCAGTGTCAGGCTGGAACCCTTCGACAAAAATAAGCCAGCAAACGCGGATGCGTTGTCGGTGCCTTTGCTGGTAACGATCAAATTCCGGGGTTCTGTGGCAGATGTGGAAGCGGCTATGGCGGCGGGGGTGGCGAAGGCCGAGTCCCTCACCGGTGTGGTACAGAAGCATATCATCGCACGGCCAACGGAAGACACGGTAAAAATGTTGAAACTGAATGCATTTGACAGGAATTAGAAAGGAGAACAATATGGCACAGGAAGCATTAGGAATGGTAGAAACAAGAGGTCTGACAGCAGCGATCGAGGCCGCTGATGCCATGACCAAATCAGCGGAGGTTACGCTGGTGGGTACCGAGAAGATCGGTTCCGGTCTGGTAACGGTTATGGTTCGCGGCGACGTAGGAGCTGTCAAGGCATCTGTTGAGAGCGGTTCCGCAGCGGCAAGCAGACTTGGCGAACTGGTAGCAGCACATGTGATCCCCCGTCCTCATACGGATGTTGAGAAGATCCTTCCCAAGATCTGAATGTGTAAAGATTTTCCAAGTCAGTAAAGTACACTGATTGAGATAATCTGAAGTACACATGGAAGACGGATCCAAGGAAAATAGAAGAAGGAGCCAATCAATGAGCAATACATCATTAGGCTTTATTGAAATCTCAGGTGTGGTTGCCGCAGTGGATGCACTGGATATCATGTGCAAGACCTCCGGCGTGGAGCTGGTCACCTGGGAGAGAAAACTGGGCGGACGACTGGTCACTATGGTGGTCATGGGCGATGTGGCATCTGTCACGGAAGCGGTGGAAAACGCATCAAAAAATGCGATCAAGAAGCCGGTGGCAAGCGGTGTGATCGCAAATCCCCATGAAGAGATATGGCGTCTTGTGAAACTCAGCGCCAGCCGGTTCAGGGATAAACAGGAAGTGAGCACACTGGATGCCCGGGCAATCCAGGAAGTATAAGTTTGGAAGCAGTATTAAAATCAGTGCCCGTCAGAGACGGGCATGAGGAGTAAAAATGTAAAGGAGATCACAAAACTTAAGTACCTTGTTGAGTGATTTCAAGCTTTAGGCGGAAGAATGCAAGGGAAGTGTTCTCCCGGTAAACAGCTAATTTAGTCATGAAAAACAGGAGGAAAAGAAATGGCACAGGAAGCATTAGGAATGGTGGAAACAAGAGGTCTGGTTGCGGCTGTCGAAGCAGCAGATGCTATGTGTAAGGCAGCAAACGTTACTCTGGTAGGTACCGAGAAGATCGGTTCCGGTCTGGTAACCGTAATGGTGCGCGGTGATGTAGGAGCAGTTAAGTCTTCTGTGGAAGCCGGTTCCGCAAGCGCATCCAAGCTGGGCGAGCTGGTAGCTACCCATGTAATTCCTCGTCCTCATACGGATGTGGAGATGATCCTTCCCAAGATCAAAGACTGATAAGGTGCAAAGAGGTTCTGATTGCCTTTGGCATTTTTCACAAGCCAACCTGTTGGATTTGGGATTGTGAGATTCCGCAAAGCGGAATCATGGGGTTAGCGTGAGAGGAACTTCCGGAGACGTTTCACCGAAAGGCGGAACGTCGGGGGAGTTCTGAGTCAAGGTGTGCGCATATTTTCCGAGGCTGATTCAGCAGACAGTGCAATGCACAAAGTTTCAAATAGTAAATAAGAGAGTGCGTTTGTTGAAAGTTCCTATTAGAGAATATGTGCTGTCTGTATTTATAGTACAGGCGAAAAGTGGAAGAATTTGCGACAGATCGTAAATTTGGAGGATAAACATGGAACAACAGACAGTTGAAGCAATCACAAAAGCGGTTCTTGAGACCATCAATAAAATGGACAGCAAGACCAATGGCTATCAGGTTCCGGTGGGAGTGTCCGCGAGGCATATCCATCTGACTCAGCAGGATGTGGAGACATTGTTCGGTGAGGGCTACCGTTTGACGAAGAAGAAGGACCTGATGGGCGGACAGTATGCATGTAATGAGACTGTCACCATTGTAGGTATAAAGCTTCGCGCCATTGAGAATGTCAGAGTTCTGGGACCTGTCAGGAATGCATCCCAGGTGGAGATTTCAGCCACGGATGCCATGAAGCTCGGCATCGCGGCGCCTGTTCGGGAGTCCGGGAATGTGGCGGCAAGTGCTCCCATCGCAGTGGTAGGGCCGAAAGGCGCGATCTATATGAAGGAGGGCTGCATCATAGCCATGCGCCACATTCATATGTCACCTGCAGATGCGGCGGCAGCCGGAGTTCATGACGGTGATATCGTGTCTGTGAAGGCTGACAATGAGAGAGGTACTGTGTTCAATCAGGTGAAGATCCGCGTGAACGAAAGTTTTACTCTGGAGATGCACATTGATACCGACGAGGCAAATGCCAGCAGGATAAAGACCGGCGACAAGGTCATGATCATTAAGTAATACATTAAGTAATACATTAAGTAATAACAGAAATTAAGCAATAATAGAAAGAGTTATTCATTTACTGTTCGCAAAAATCCTTTTATGTCAGTTTCCATGAACGGAGTGAACAGCAATTATTTGATGGACGGACAACACTCAAAAAAATTATGTTTATCCGTATGCTTTATGCGGCAGGTGAAGGGTGTATAAGGATTTTTCAGACCCGCAGGAGTGTGCAAATCGCACCTCTTTGATGTGCGGACCGGCAAGATCCGATTCACACATGGGGGGGACGTGAGCTTCCAATGGATCGGTGACCGGTTTGCGCTGACTGCGTTGACATGACCGGAATTGTGAAAGTGTTCTGAGAAGATGATGTGTGAACAGCGAGGATGAAGTTGTCCGTCCATACAATAACGACCCGGACAGTGCGATGTGTTACGGCATATAGAAATTGTCAGCTTTGAGTTTGGGGCAGGAAATGTTCTGAGATGATATATGTCTGAAAGATATCCCGCATTGACCGGGCAGATGTGAAACTGGAACAGGAGATATGTGCCATGGTGGTAGGTAAGGTTGTGGGAAGTATAGTTTCCACCCGAAAATGTGAAAATCTGATCGGCAATAAGTTTATGATCATTGAACCCCTGGAGGAAATGGCAGCAGGCTCCTCCCAATTTGTGGCGATTGACAATATTGGTGCGGGAATCGGGGAGACAGTCCTGGTGGTAACCGGCAGCGGCGCCAGAGTCGGTATGGAGAATGTGCCGGTGGACGCGGCAATCGTGGGAATCGTGGATGAGAAATAACGGCTAATACGGCGTGCCGGGTTCGGGCTGCGTACATAAGAAGGGAAAGTTTGTATGGGCAGGAGTACCAGAGTTCCAACACAGCAGGAGATGGCAGAGTACATTAAAAATGTTAAAGCGGATCCCGCTAACAATCATATTACCGATTTGGATCATATTGCCATGCTCCAAGAGATGACGCAACGGATCTTTTCAGTGGATATGTCTGATGAGACAAAAGTTACGGCATGGAAATTCTGTAAAGCTCTTGCAAACTATTCACATGCGCCTGTAGCGGCTTCGGATTATAAACGAATGGAAAAATGGGTGGGGGAAACAGCGCTTATCGATGTGCTGCTTGTTGCCTGCGATAACTATTTTCCGAACAGGAATTTCAGGTATCGTTTTGATACCGTTGGATTTTCTTATTCGGTGGCACTGATCTCACAGTCGCAGCACCGCAGACCGGACTGTATTGATCTGCTTGCCGGAATAACGCAATATTATGTGAATACGAAAGAGGAATGGTACACAGTTCTGCTGCGGAATATGAAAGTGTTGTCTAAAAATTATCCTGATCTGGTGCGGTTTAAGAGAGATCTTGAAAATATTTGACTTGATGTCTGAGCGATAAGTTTATGTGACTTTTTAAAAAGAAAGGGCAGCTGTCCGGAGGGTGTTTCTGCAAGTGTGTTTGTGAGTGAAACATAAGCGAAAGTCATAGAAACTCAAAAAAGGGAAAATGATATTTCAGAATGGATGATGAATATGGAGATTCAGGAGTTAAAGCAGATTTTACAAAATACCGGCACGGCAGGCGCCGGAGGAGCAGGATTTCCGACTTACGCGAAGCTGGATGAGCGCGCGGAAGTGATATTGATGAACTGTGCGGAGTGTGAGCCTCTGCTCAAGCTTCACAGGCAGCTGTTGGAGCAGTGTGCCGGGGAAATCTTAAAGGCTTTCGATATGATCGCTCAGACAGTGGGAGCGAAGGAAGCCGTTATCGGCATTAAAAGAGAATATAAGGCAACTTTAAAAGCCATAGACAGATATATAGACGCATATCCCAATATGCGGGTTCAGCTTCTGGACGGGGCATATCCCATGGGGGATGAGGTGGTGTTGATCTACGAGGCCACGGGAAGAGTGATCCGTCCCGGCGGACTGCCCATTGAAGAAGGGGTGGCGGTCTTTAACGTGGAGACGGTCTACAATGTATACCGTGCGGTGGAGAGAGACGTCCCTGTTATCGATAAACTGGTGACGGTTGTGGGAGAAGTACAGCATCCCATTACGGTCAGAGTTCCACTGGGGGCTTCCATTCAGAATGTGGTGGCTTACGCAGGGGAAGTGACGACGAAAGATCCCGTTTATCTGGTGGGCGGTCCCATGATGGGGAATCTGGCGGATGAGACGGCGGTGGTGACCAAGACCACCAATGCGGTGATCGTACTGGATAAAACCCATTCCCTGGTACAGAGGAAGAACCGGAATGCGGCCATTGACTTAAAGCGCGCGGCCTCTTCCTGCTGTCAGTGTGAGACCTGTACCAGTCTGTGTCCCAGACACGCGCTGGGGCATCCCATTGAACCTCATAAGTTTATGAGAAGCGCGGCAAATCAGGATTTTCAGGATACCAATGTATTTTTGAACACCATGTTCTGCAGTTCCTGCGGACTCTGTGAAAACTTTTCCTGTCCTCAGGGCCTGTCTCCCAGAAGCCTGATCGCCGATTATAAGCTGGGGCTTAGAAAGGCGGGTGTGAAGCCGCCTGCCGATGTGAAACCCGCTCCCGTAAAGGAGAGCAGACAGTACCGCAAGGTTCCGGAGGAGAGGCTGGCGGCGAGACTGGGACTTTCCCGATATGACGCGGAGGCTCCTCTGCAGGAAGACGGTTATTGGAAAGAACAGGACATTATCCATAAAGTGAAGATCCTGCTGAGTCAGCACATCGGAGCGCCTGCGGTTCCCGTGGTGGAGAACGGCGCGAAGGTGAAAGCGGGAGATCTGATCGGGAAACCGGGCAATGGACTGAGTGTGGCGATACATGCTTCCATGGACGGGATCGTCAGGGAAGTGACGGATAAATATATTGTGATCACAGAGAGGTAGGGAGACCATGAGCAGAGCGTTAGGAATGATTGAATTTAAGACAGTTTCCACAGGTGTCACTGCAGCGGATGCCATGGTAAAGACGGCGGCAGTGGAGCTGGTGGAGGCACAGGTTGTCTGTCCCGGCAAATACATAGCGCTGATCACCGGCGATCTCAGCGCCGTGGACGCGGCGGTGGCAATGGCTAAGACACAGTACGGCGAGCAGCTGATCGACAGTTTTGTGCTGGGGAATCCGGACGAGGGGATCTTCCCTGCCATCTACGGAACCACTCATATTGAAAAGGTGAGTTCCCTGGGGGTGTTGGAGACTTTTGATGCGGCGTCCATCATTGTAGCCGCGGATGTGGCGGCAAAGACTTCCGAGGTGGAGCTGATCGAACTTCGTGTGGCAAAGGGAATGTGCGGCAAGTCTTATGTGTATCTGTGCGGTGAGGTTTCCGCGGTGGACGCTGCCATTGCCAAAGCGAAAGCGGCTGTGGCGGAGAGCGGAATGTATCTGGATTCCACCGTTATTGCCCATCCGGACGACCAGATCATTAAATCCATTTTGTAAGGGACAGATTGTGATCTGGCAGATGAGCCGAAGACACATATCATGCAAAACACAAATTCCACCTCATCTGTTTTTATGTAATGCTAAAAGTAGGAGACAAATCATATGCGGACACCGGAAGAAATGATAGGTCTGGTCTTAAATATTGCAAAAAAGGATGAACGCATTCGTGCGGTAACCATGGGTGGTTCCAGGGCTAATAAGGATTGTCCTCCAGATGTTTACCAGGACTTTGATATCGTTTTCTATGTAAATGACGTCGCGCCGTTTTGGGATAATATGGAATGGATCGAAGAAAAGTTTGGAACGCCTTCTTTGATGCAAAAGCCCGAAAGCATGGGATTAGTACCGCCTGACGGGGAGGGAAATTATGTTTATCTGATGATTTTTCCGGACGGAAACAGGATTGACCTGAATATCACAGCTGAGAAGTATACTGATGATGGAGAGCCGATGCTTTTGCTGCTGGATAAGGACGGAACCTTTCCCGAGATACAGATCGCAGAAGACTACTGGTATGTAAAGAGACCGACACCGCAGATGTTTGCGGACTGCTGCTGTGAGTTTCACTGGTGTCTGAACAATGTGGCCAAGGGAATCGCCCGGGACGAGCTGTCATATGCAATGGAAATGCTGAATCATTGCGTGAGAGACATGCTTATACTCATGTTGGAATGGTATGTGGGCGTAAATTATGATTTTAAGGTTTCCGCGGGGAAATGCGGGAAGTACTTAAAAAAGTATTTGCCCGGCGATCTGTATGAGAGATTTCAGGCTACATATTCCAATGCGGAATATGATAATATGTGGAAGGCGGCTTTTGACATGCTCGATCTGTTTGGGGATGTGGCAAGGATCGTAGCCGCCGGACTGGAATCAGACCGCTGTATTTCAGAAGGCGATCCGGACATA
>JAIEKC010000234.1:0-3631 GCA_029064505.1 Acetatifactor sp. | reverse complement strand
AGCAACAGCGTCTTTCCCTTCTTTTCTCCTATCTTTTCTCCTATCTTTTCTCCTATCTTCTCTCCTTCCGCTTCTCTATCCTCAAATCCTTCCTCATAATTTGCTCTCAACGCATCTTCCATATTGAACTGTGTAAACAACATATTTGACACCTCCGATCCATATTCCCGCATGAACTCTGCCATAACTCCATTTTTCTCACAGTCTTTTACCGTATTTTTTATGGTCATATCCCTGTTCATGCCTCTCCGTATGTATTCTTTAATCCTCTCTATAAACCATGAATACTCGTACAAAGGTCTGCATCGTTCCAGAATGCTATGGTTCACAGGTAAGTTAATATTGATAACTTTTGTACTTAATTCTAACATAGGCTCAAGGGTATTTACAAGATAGGAATCAGACAATTTCAGAATTTTTTCCGGCCTTGCCTCCACCCCTTCCAATGCCGTATATAACTGTGCTGCATTTCCAGGATCGCTGAAGTAAGTGGTAAATGCATCTGACTTCACTTTCCTGTTGGACAATAAACTGTTTCTGCTTTCATTCATAAGCAATTCCTCCCTTATGCAATTATTTTGTCGTAACTATTCAGAACCAACCTCAAAAGACTGCGTGTTTCCTCGGTGTTTGGCTCTCGCCAAATAAATTTATCTGAAAATATGTGATTGAATGCAGCCATTGATCACACATTTCAGCTGAATTTGCATGGTTCTGAACAGTTACATTTTGTCATTGAAAAAACCGCGGAGCCGCGTAGAAAGTAGAATTTTCATTTCACTTCTGATTTCCATTGACTTGTTATCACAATAACAAAATTTCCCAAAAATGTCCATATCTGTATTATTATCAGAGTATTGCAAAATGTCATCATCATAATCATACTGTCGTAAGCAGCAGGAAAACAGCCGAATATTGCTGTCATAAATTCGGAAGAGCGTTCACAGGTTTACCCATAAACGCTCTTCCGTCCCGATATTCACAGAATGTAATTCATTGTCTTATCTTCATTTCTCCCTCTGTTCACAATATCACCATCTTGTCACAATGAGAAATGCGGTCTCATTCTCCCCTTCATTGTGCCTGCTCATACTGCGAATAAGTCATGGTCTCCACTTCACCGACAAATTCATCCAGCGCAGAGTCCCTGATCCTCCGCGAAGTATCTGTGATGATCCCCAAAAAAGCCTGGTCATACCTGGAAAACGACATAGTGACGATTTCCCCTTTCTCCCCGATGACATCCACTGCGACAGTCGGATCATTTCCGGAATATCCCTGACAATTGTACTCTACCCTGTCCACGGAACCGTTCAGAAGACCGCATTCCTCCGCCTTCTCTCCGGCGAGCTCCGCATATATGCTGTAGTCCTTCGCCAACGCTGCGTCAGGGCCAAGCGAAGGATTCGCATCCAGATGCCTGTCATGGCTGCTGTTGAAAAGCTCTCCTGTGACGGCATCCACCATATATGTCCACCTTGTACTTTCAGGTGTCCTCTCTTTCTCAAACAGGACAGAACCTGTCCAGAAAGCACGGGGGAAGGTTTCTGTTCCCGGATTATAGCTCATATATACATAAGCCCCTTCCAGATCCAGCCCGTAAAGAGTCCTCAAATACCGCGCGCCTGCCTCAGCCGCCTCTTCCATGGTCAGATCCATATCCGTGGGCGTCCCCGTATTCAGACTGTCCATACTTACCTGATAATTTACGTCTTCCTCCATTCCCTCCTTTCTTCCATGCTCCGGCAAAGCTTCCGCCATATTGGCCGAAGCCCGGTAACCGGAAATCTGGTAACTGGTGGGAACCGTCTCCACCTGTCCGGCATTCGCCGCCATGACCGTTTCCGCCGCCGTGCTGAACAGGAAAGTGCCTGCGCCGATCACGGCCAATGTTGCTGCTGTCAGTTTTAAAATGTTCTTTCGTCTCATAATGAAACTCCTTTCTGTTCCGTAACCGCCCGTTCCGTCTCCGGAAGCCTTTTATAAAAATAATTCCGCCAAGAAAAATTTCCGTCTGCAAAGCGATCCATCCGAGTACTCCGGGCAGCCACTGCTTTTTTATCAGTTGCTGTTTCTGATAAATACACTATAAAGCCGCTCTATATCCGAAAAACATCGGAGTTGTTATGAACCTGTAAACTTTTCTATTTTGGAACCTTTGGGAAAGCACTCTCTCACTTCTGCTTCCCGGGACCGTCGGAAAAACATACTTTCACTTCCTCTCCCCGGAACCACCGGGAAAGCACACCCTCACTTTTGTTCCACGGCCCTGCTCGGAAGCAAATGTCAGCACCCCGTGATGAAGCTGTACGATCCTTTCACAGATAGCAAGTCCAAGTCCTGTTCCTCCTGCAGCACGGCTTCGCGCCTTGTCCACTCGATAAAAAGCCTCTTTTATATGAACCATCTGCTCCGATGCCATGCCAATGCCATGATCTTCCACTTCCACCACAACATTACTTTCTGCCAGGTATGCCGAAACACACACCTCTCCTCCAGGCAGGCTGGCTTTCACCCCATTATCGATCAGGTTATTGATCAGGATCAGAAGCTGCTCCCTGTTTCCTCTGATCAGAAGATCCTGCGGCATGACATAGTGCAGACGGATCGTCTTCTCCGCTGCTTTTACCTGCATGACCTTCCCGGACCGCTCAAAGAGTGCCGTCACAGAACAGTCTTCCACTTCCGTTTCATCCCTCCTAAGCAGCGCCATATCAAGAAGCTGATACGCCATGTTCTGGAGCCTGCTGCACTCCGACATGATGAACTGTGTGCATTCGTAGCGATCTTCCTCCGGTATGAGCGCCTTCTGAAGGTACTCGGCATACCCGTAAATTGCCGTCAGAGGAATCCGCAGCTCATGGGAAAAGTTATCAATAAACTGCTGTTTCTGTTCCGCAATATCCCGGAGATGCCGGATCTGGGTTTCCACCTGCTCTGCCATCAGATTAAAATGATATGCCACACTGGCAACCTCATCCTTTCCCTGAACCGGAAGTCTGCTCCCGTAATTTCCCTTTGCGATCTTCTCAGAGGCACTGGAGATCTGCCTTAAGGGACGAAATATGATATTCAGGAATTGAAAAAGGAAAAACGCCATAACAAGCATCATCGCAGCACCCATAAGGAACAGGATATCTTTTGTATGACGCCATGACGAGATGGTGCTATCCAGATTTCCGGTATACATCAGTCCATAGTCCTGCCACGGATCCGGAAAGCTGCCGTACACACACAGAACAGGGGATGGTTCCCTTTCCATATACACGATCCGCTCCTGACCATCCCCGGTATCCGGGGGAAAAGCCCTGTTCCCCTCCGGCATAAACTCAGAACTTTCATAAATCCATTCTCCGGAATAGGCCACTGCAAGTCCGCCTCCCTTTCCCTGCAGATATCGGGAGTAAGAACGCATCAACTGATCCATATTGTCTTCCACATGATCTCCACGCTGCTCCAATGCCTGCATATCCCCCACCAAAGAGGACACAATGACATAATGCTCCGCCAGACACCTGTCCCTGACAGCAGAAAGCTTATCATTAAGAATAACGCTTGAAACAATCAGTATCATAGAATTCAGAACTACCAGAAAAAGGATCAGCATAACGACTGTCTCTTATAAAAATCT
>JAIEKC010000233.1:0-2118 GCA_029064505.1 Acetatifactor sp. | reverse complement strand
ACATGGAACTATGCGGACATCGGGTATTTCCGGGGAGGCGGTTATTCTTCCAGATTCCTGACCAATGCGGAGATGCCTGTTACCATGATAAGACTGAACCTTGTGAAGAATCTGGGGCCCATGCTGCAGATCGCGGAGGGCTGGACGGTGAAGCTTCCGGAGGAAGTATCGGATGTACTGTGGAAGAGAACGGATTATACATGGCCCTGCACATGGTTTGCACCCCGTGTGACCGGTGAGGGAGCGTTTAAGACGGCTTATGATGTGATGAACAACTGGGGAGCGAATCACGGAGCCATCACTTACGGACATATCGGAGCGGATCTGATCACATTGTGCTCGATCCTCCGTATCCCGGTTGCGATGCACAATGTACCGGAAGAGAAAATATTCCGCCCGGCGGCATGGAATGCGTTCGGACAGGACAAGGAAGGGCAGGATTACCGGGCATGTCAGGCGTACGGCCCGCTGTATAAGACGATCAGGTAATAAAGTGTTCCGGTGTATGGAGGGGCCGGAAGTATTATGCAGTCCCAAAACCGGATCAGAAAGGAGACAATATGTTAAAGGGAATTCCGAAAATCTTGTCACCGGAGCTTTTAAAGGTGCTCTGTGAAATGGGGCACAGTGACCGTCTGGTGATTGCAGACGGCAATTTCCCGGCGGAATCAATGGGAAAGAATGCCGTTGTGGTGCGCTGTGACGGACACGGAGTACCGGAACTTTTGGACGCGATCCTGCAGGTATTTCCGCTGGATACCTATGTGGAGCATCCGGTCAATCTTATGAACGTGATGCCGGGTGATAATGTGGAAACGCCGATCTGGGATACTTATAAGGAGATCATTTCAAAATACGATGACAGAGGCGACAAGTGCGTAGGAGGCATTGAACGGTTTCAGTTCTACGAGGAGGCAAAGCAGTCTTATGCGATCCTTGCCACCGGAGAGAAAGCTGTATATGCGAATATTATGCTGCAAAAGGGTGTTGTGACTGATTTGTAAATCGTCAGTTGCATGCAACTGATTTCTGTGCTATGGTGTCACCGTAAAGCGCAGTGAGAGAAACATGTAAGTCCGGTTTCAATCTCACTGCGCTTTATTTTGTACATAGATTAGAAGAAGTAAAAACCAGTGAGAGCTATCAGAGCAATGTGGGATGCATGAATGAGATGATGCAGCGCTTCGCGGCGGAAAGTGAGCAGTTGAGGACAAATATGAATGATATTAAGATGGCGCTGACTGATGTTAAAACTGCGGTGAGCGAAAGCGCATTGGGAGTGACCAGCGTGACGGAAACGTCTGTAGGTCTGGCAGGTGATGTCAGCGATATCGGCGAGGAAGCGGGTTTCAATCTGGAGCTCGTCGGCAGATTGAATCAGGAAGTGGGAAAGTTTAAATTATGAGTATCTAAAAGATAAAATGATGATTGCAGGATTTATTATTGAACAGGAGTGTGGCGATTATCAGGGACATTTGATGAGCGAGATAACGAACAGGGCTGTTATTTGGGCAAGAAAGGTCAGATGACCCCAATAAAATGTAAATAGTTGTGTGTAGTGTGGCAGGTAGTCATGGCGGATTACCTGCCATTTGCAGATAAGGCACAGTCATTTCCGATAAAATGTTTGCAAGATCCGCCGGTTTATGTTATGATGTGTAAAAGCATATTTTCTTTGATGTAAATCAGTTTTATCTTTTATCATAAGTTTCAGAAAATCCATGCTTTGATTCCAATACTACAGATCACATAAGCAGGAGGACTGAAACTGTCCGCCTGCAATGGAGAGCCGTTTCCGTCGGGGAATGGCGTGTCAGGCAAGGGTGTTGGAACGCAGAACGAAAGAAGGAAGGAATCCGCGAAGGGGAAATCCGGTTGGCTAAATTGCTGCAGATTCTTTCCGCAGAAGGAAGAGAAGGTGATATCCGTCTCGCTATTTCTGACCGGATGTGCCGGGAAAAGTTATACCAGGAGATGCATTTATAGGGAGACAAAGGGGGAAACGTTGTTCTAAATCTGTATCAGAAGCTCCTAAGCAGACTACATGTGATCAGAAAGGAATCATTATCTGATGGAACTGACTTTTAGAAAAATAACGGAGTTTGAAAGAGGCATATT
>JAIEKC010000232.1:0-6501 GCA_029064505.1 Acetatifactor sp. | reverse complement strand
TAAAAATAACTTGCATACGAAGGCGTACAATGATTAATGGATGACAAATAGTACTCAACCGCATAACCCCAGTAAAATTCATTATGTATTTGATTTATCACCTCATCTATTACTGCAAGAAGAGGTGCAATATTATAATTCTTATTATAAAAACAGTTCAGATGCTCTATCAGCAATTCCGTATTAAGGTTTCCTGCACCTTTCCCCATACCCATGATCGAGCTGTCTAGGATAAGACAGCGATTTGTTCCTGACAATTTTCTTTATGAAAAGCCATACGAATGCCGTCAATACCATTATCCGATTTCGGATTTAACTTGTCAACATCAAACTTGCCATAATCAATCATCGCGACATAAGACGTTTCTGGTTTCTTTTCGTGTAAGACACTGCTTGAGATCACAGTCTCGTCAATATACTGTGTCCGTCCATTTTCAGATCCGTTCTCTTCATCTATATATCCGAGCTCAATAATATCTACACCTGCCGCCTCCTGTGCTGCCAGTATTTTTCATTTTCAGCATGGAAAACTTTGCCATCATCAGAACTCCGCCCTCCCGTTTATCGCTCCTTCAATAAAGGCAACCGCACTCTCTATCGGCTTAATACCTTTTTCGCAGATGATGCGGCTCTTTTATATTCATTTTGCTTAAGAAGTCTTTTATATAACGCCTTGACCCGTCTGAAAAAAGTGTGATAGACTTGTACCAAAAACACCGCCATAATCTGAACGGAGGATACTATTATGAAATCTCTATTTGATCTGCTGCGAAAAAATATATTCCTATATCTGTCCATAATCTCCCTGTTCACTGCCTGTGCAGCAGATAATGCATCACCGGCGGATACGGCGAATCTCTCTTCATCAGACCTCCGCATTGCACAGGAAGCTTCCGACACCGCTGGCTCTACGCCATTCAATGACCCGCTGTCAGAGTCCCAAAGTATTGCAGACTCTCAGAATGCTGCAGGATCTCAAGATATTGCGGACTCTCAGGATGTTGCAGGGGCTCAAGGCATTGCAGACTCCCAGGGTGAAGCAGGGCCTCAAGGCATCACGGACTCCCGGAGCGCTGCCGCTCCCGCATCCGCATCCGCGCTGTCCGAATTGCAGGTCCATTTCATTGATGTGGGCCAGGGAGACGCCACTCTTATCATATGCGGAAACGACTCCATGCTGATCGACGCAGGCGACAATAACAAGGGAACCGCTGTCCAATTGTATCTGCAGAAACAGGGGATTGAAGATCTGACTTACCTGATAGGTACCCATCCCGATTCCGACCATATCGGCGGACTGGATGTCATCATGACAAAATTTGACTGCGGCACAGTCATCATGCCTGATGTCGCTTCGGATACGGCAACCTACCGCGATGTGATCGATACGATGACATACAGGAACTATAAGAACACACTTCCGCAGGTGGGTGACATTTACAGCCTGGGAGATGCGGAATTTACAATTATCGCTCCCAACGATGAATATTCTGACGATAACAACTCTTCTGTGGGAATTCGCCTCGCACATGGAAATAATGTCTTTCTGTTCACCGGGGACGCAGAAGCGGAGGCGGAAACGGATATTTTACAGAACGGTATTGATCTGAGGGCAGACGTATTGCACGTGGGCCACCATGGCAGCGACACATCCGGCAGTCAGGATTTTATCGACAAAGTGTCGCCCACATACGCCGTGATCAGCTGCGGAACGGATAACCCCTACGGTCATCCCCACGAACAGACACTGACTACCTTAAAAGAACATGGCATACAGATTTTCAGAACGGACACGCAGGGCAGCATCGTGGCTGTAAGCAATGGAGAATCCATAACCTGGAACATGGAACCCTCCCAAAACTGGAATGCAGGTACAAAGGCAGGCTCTGATACTTCTTCTGCCTCCGAATCGCAGTCTGAAACAGCTTTGGAGGAAACACCGGGTCCGGCAGAATACTCTTCTTCCCCGGAAGCCGCCGCTCCCCAAACGGTGCCGCAGGCGGAACCGGAAGTGTCGGCTCCTGAGACCAATGCCATAACCTATGTGCTGAACCGCAATACAGGCAAATTCCACTACCCGGACTGCCGCAGTGTGAAGACCATAAAGGATTCCAACCGGGAAGATACCACCATGTCCAGGGAGGAAGTCATTGCGGCGGGATATGTTCCCTGTAAAAACTGTAATCCCTGACCCGGACAAGCCGAAAGCAGAATCATGGAGAGCTTCGGGCTGCCGTCATTCCTCACAAAACAGGACAAAATATCATTTGCCATAAACGCGGGAGCAAACAGTAAGATGACCTTCAAATATGTCTTTGTCATTCCATACACTTCCCCGTCGGCACCCAGTGTCCGGGCAAGCTGACCTGCAAAACAGATCCCTGCCAGCATAAATGCGGACGCCAGAACAACCGCCGCGCACAATGCGTTGGAAAACACCATATTCCCTCTCCGCTCTTCTCCCTGTCCTCTTAGGATGGAATATTTTGTAGCGCCGCCCATTCCCAGCATAAGACCACAGCCGTGGACAAAGCTGTAGACCGGGATTGCCAGATTCAGAGCTGTCAGACCGTCCGCCCCCAGTCCTCCGGCCACAAAGAAAGTATCCGCCAGAATATAGCAGGACAGACCGATCATCCCACATACATTCAAGGAAACATACTGTAAAAATTCCTTAAAAAGTGCCTTTCTCTTCACATTCATACCTCCATACAAAAAGCGCCAAACCTTTCCGTCTTCCAGTACAACCGATACCGGGTTGTACTTTGACCTGACGACGGAAAGTCTGACGCTCCTTCTCTTTACCCGGTGGCAAAGAGTCACGTTTTTACATATGACTTCTCATTATACACAAGAGTCGTATAAAAGACAATCCTGTTTTTCAAAGTCTCTTTCCCCTTACCTTTCCTGCAGATATATCCTGGCCTCATAGGGACGCAGAACCGTTGTCCGGTCCGTATCCTTATAATTGCTGATCAGCAGCTTCATAGCGCCATACGGCTCCTCCAGAGGGCAGCTTACCGTCCGGTCATAGAAATTGCAGACCACAAGGAGCCGGGAATCCTCATTTTCCCTGGTGTAGGCAAAGATATTCTCATCCTCCTCCAGCAGCATCCGGAAAGCGCCGTCCACAAACACGGGATATTCCTTGCGGAAGCGGATCAGCTTTTGATAGCAGCAGAAAACGGAATCCTCGTCCTCCATCTGCAGGGCGGCATTGATCTCTCTGTAATTGGGATTGACCCTGATCCAGGGGATCCCTTCCGTAAATCCCGCGTTTTCATCCCCGCTCCACTGCATCGGTGTCCTCGCGTTATCCCGACTCTTCGCATGGAGGGAGCGCAGAATCTCCGTCTCCGTATAGCCCTTTTCCAGACGCTCCTTATAGAGATTCAGGGTTTCAATATCCCGGTATTCCTCTATCCCGTATGCCGCATTGGTCATTCCCAGTTCCTCGCCCTGATAGATATAGGGCGTCCCCTGCATCCCGTGTAAAAGGATCGCCAGCATTTTCGCCGACTCCACCCTGTACTCTCCGTCATTTCCCCAACGGGAGACAATTCTGGGCAGATCGTGATTGTTCCAGAAAAGGCTGTTCCATCCCCTGCCGCGCAGCTCCGTCTGCCAGCGTCCGAATACCTCTTTCAGCTTTCCGAAGGGCAGGGGCGCCAGATCCCATTTCTCCTTCCCTTCCATCTGGTCCAGACAGATGTGTTCAAACTGGAACACCATGGACAGCTCGCTGCCGTCCGGATCACTGTACAGCTTCGCAAGCTCCGTGGTGGCTCCCCAGGTCTCCCCCACAGTGACCAGATCCGCCTTCCGGAAAGTCTCCCGGCTCAGCTCCCGCAGGAATTCATGAAGCCTCGGCCCATTGTTTGTGATCCCCTTATCCGGTTCCTTGGCTATCTGGTCGATCACATCCAGCCGAAATCCTCCCACGCCCCTGGCGATCCACCAGTTGATCATATCGTAGATCTCCTGACGCAGTTTGGGATTTTCCCAGTTTAGATCCGGCTGCTTTACGGAAAACTGATGAAAATAATACTGCCGCACCTCCGGAACCCATTCCCACGCCGGTCCGCCGAAAGCCGCCCGCATGTCATTGGGAAGAGTCCCCTCTTCGCCGTCCCTCCAGACATAATAATCGTGATAAGGGTTTTCCCGGCTCTTTCTCGCCTCCCGGAACCAGGGGTGCTCATCCGAAGAATGGTTCAGCACCAGATCCATGATGATCCGGATCTTATGCTTCCCCGCTTCCCGGATCAGCTCTTCCATATCCTCCAGCGTGCCAAACATGGGATCAATGTCCCGATAATCGGAAATGTCATATCCGTTGTCATCCTGCGGGGATCTGCATACCGGGGAAAGCCAGATGGCGTCTATCCCCAGCTTCTCCAGATAATCCAGTCTGGAAATGATACCCTGTAAATCCCCTATGCCGTCCTTATTGCTGTCCGCAAAGCTGCGGGGATAGATCTGATAAATGACTGCTCTCTTCCACCACTTGTTCTCACTCACTCTGTGTTCCTCCTGTTCTTCCGATAGACTTTCAGAATCTCGTGCCTGATTTTGCGAAATGATTTTTTGTTGGTTGTGCATAAATTTATGTCAGATAAGTGTATCTTTACACAAGGCGTATCCCGGACGTGGAACGTACGTTGATTCATTATGCGTGCAACCGGCGGAAAATCGGCCGCAAAGGCAGAGAATCATTTTTGAATCAAAACTGTGTGCACGCACTCATTGCTTTGTGATGACCGCCACAGCACAGGGCATTCTTCCGTCAACAACGGAATAGTTTACATTAAAATACCCTGCATCCGGGAGCAATATACCGGCTGATGGCGCCCGTGCCGCAGGCACATTCCAGAACCGCATCATTCTGCTCCATCTCTTCCGCCACTCTTTTTCCAAGATTCCGATACACTCTGCCATTATACACCGTTTCAAAGAAATCATATAATCCGGACACCTTATCCCAGAACATAACTGTCTTCTCCTTTCAAATTCCCCTTGCGAAACCAGAGCTCCATCCTGTAAATGAACATCATCAAACGGATGTTGCCTTCTGCAATATCTCAAATCTTCTTTTCCCGATATTCTGCCTTTCAAGGCGTTTCCATCTGTCATAGCTGATCCTCTGCATCTTATCCATGCAGACGGCTAAAATGGTTTTTTTATGTGCGATAAGCCACCGCTGCTCTAACATACTGTCCAATGAATGCCCTTCACCATCAGAAAGTCCTTCATCATTGTCCCACCGGACAAGATTCCCATAGGGAACATCCGTGAAAATGATATCCGGCATCACCTTCGGAAGAGCCTTTGTACTGTCCGCCCTGAGAATTTCTGCCGCCATATCCTGAGCAAGCATATTTCTTAATTTATCGCAGCTGTGCAGCGCTTCCAAATGTGAACTCTTTCCGTATTCGTCAAATAGCTGCCGAATTTCCGCCTGTCTTCTGTCCATCCCCTCATCCGTCAATAAAGCGGCATTTTTCTTCGCATAAAGTATCATGCTCTCATCTATATCGCTGCCGTATATTTACCTGATATCTCTGTTATGGAAAAATCCGAGCACGGTAAGCGCATAGCCGCCGCCACAGCAGGGATCATATATGGCAATATCCTTCCTGTCCTCCATGTAACTCTGCGCTCTGCCATAGATCTCCAGCAACAGACGAACGGGAAAGTTCGGAATTCCTTTTCCGCCATAGAGAACGCGCCCGCTTGCAAAGTCTTCAAAGTTGTCATTATTACAATATAAGTATTCCATCTGAAATCCATGATCCCTTTCAGTGCTTTTCATGCTCAGTCAGCCATGCCAGAACCGCTTCCGCCGCCTCGGAAATCGTTTTTCCTTCTGTATCCAATGTCTCGAATCTCACTTCCCCGATCTGCTCATGTGTCCTGAAGAAGCTATTATACTCCACAGAGCTGCCGATCCATCTGTCATCCGTAATATGACGTCCTTCCGTCATTCGTCTGCGAAGGCTCTCTTCACTGCAGACCAGCGCCAGCACATAGATGGCGCTGAAAAAGCGGCAGTGATATGTTCGGGGAAGCTTGTCAATATTTCCCGCCATTGTCCATAACACCGGCTTCCCACACTGCATAATATTCTTTGACAGGCTCTCCACCTGCTCCACCTGCGCAAAATAGTCTTTCTCCGTATCATGGGGCATGATATTGTAAAACAGATCCGCATCCAGTACCACAAAGTCTCTGGTGCGCTTTTGGATCTCCCCGGCTGTGACCGTTTTTCCGATCCCGCTGCAGCCGGTAAGGATATAGAGCGGCTTCTTTACAAAGCTCCATCTCTCTCCGCAGTCCGGACATACAATGACATTTTCATCGACCTCCTTATTCCATCTATGACTTCCGCATTTGGGACATATTGCGATCATACAGAACCCCCCTTCCAATGATCTGATTTCGCCAGACAATCTCCTGCCGTCAGTCCGGAGCGTGTTGAGTGAAAACAACACAGTCCGACAG
>JAIEKC010000231.1:0-2492 GCA_029064505.1 Acetatifactor sp. | reverse complement strand
CTATTCCCTTCTTTTGTTTCTTTGGATTTTTTTTCATGGGTTCAGGTCGTAGGGTGGTTCCTTTTTATTCGAAAGTTGATATACGAGTAACCTCAGCTCGCGTGTTATGATGTACAGTATGACGGACAGAGCGCCGCCCATACCATAATTCTTACTGAACAGATGTTTATTCAGATACATGATCAGCGTCATGGAGGAACGCATGGGATCTCCGGTACCATTGGTCAGGATTTGAGGTACATCAAACATCTGTAGTCCGCCGACCAGAGATGTCATCATCACATAGATCAAGATTGGTCTGAGCAGTGGCAGCGTAATTCTGAAGAAGACCTGAGTTGAAGTTGCTCCGTCCACCTGAGCCGCCTCAAACAATGATGTATCAATTCCCATCATGCCTGCCATCAGCAAAATCGTCGTATTACCGAACCACATCAGGCAGTTCATTCCTGCCACCAAAAATCTGGTGCTCCAAACATTTGACAGAAATTTGTAAGGTGTACTGATCAGACCTGTCTGCATCATAAGTGAGTTGATGGGACCGCCGTCTGAAAACAGTGTGAAAAACAACATGGCAAGAGCTGATGCCATGATCAGATTGGGCAGATAAATCACGGTCTTGAAGAATCTCTGTCCTTTCAGCCTCAGCGACGGATCTGAAAACCATGCACCCAAAAGCAGCGAGATCAGTATCTGGGGCACAAAGCCCAAAAGCCACATGATCATGGTATTTTTCGCATATATCCATACTTCACCGCCGGTAAAAACAGATTTGAAATTTTCCAGCCCCACAAAATGGGGGCCGACCTGGTTCAAACCTATGCGGTAATTTTCAAAGAGGCTGTTATAAAACGTGTTTATTAACGGAATCAATGAAAATACCAGATACACCAGAACAAAGGGAATCAAAAATATATAGCCCCATTTGTTATAGCTTACAACTTTTCTACGCCGTGTGCCCTGCATAGTCATACCTCCATCCCTTTACGTTCTACAGGGTCTGCAGCATTTTTCTTCCGGCACAAGGTTCGTGATCTTATAGAAGAACCTCTGCTGCCAGCCCGGTATATCGCGATAAGCATCCTGTCTTCTCCTGTCCGGAGAGAAACCGCACCTACCTGACCATGCAGGCAGGTGCGGTTAAACCACTGTATTCTCTATTAATAGGTCAGGTTAGGATATTTTTCAACCACAGCCTTGTAGAACATCTGCAATGCATCCTCAAGAGTCGCATTACCATCGAAATAATTCTTCATGGCTTTCTGGAATTCCTCGTTGCAGCCCTGGTCATAGAAGCTCAGGTTGCTCAGATCCAGGCTGTTTACACCTGCACAGTACATAGCCAGAGGATTCTGTCCGCCAAGCACCTTGCTGGAGTACTCCACATCATTTCCGTCGGCGTCTTTGACTTTCTTTTCCCCGCTTGCCAACGCTTCCATGGCGGGCTTGTTGTTTACAAAATCATCACAATCGATCACAATCTGAGTCATGATATCCTCATCCGTAGTCATTTTCAGCATGATGTCTTTCACAAGGCTTTGGTTGTCTGTGCCGGTTGCTGCGCAAATCCATGTGCCGCCCCAGAAGAATCCCTGGGGACCCTCAGTTGCACCCCAATCGCCATTGTATCCGATACTGCCTTCTGTATCAGCGGACATGGAGTAATTTACAAGCCATGCAGGTCCAAAGTAGCAGAACACCTTGCCCTGAGGGAAGAAGCCTGCGCTCCAGTCGTCGCTCCATAAATCATGTGTTCCTGTATAGCCTGCGTCCACCAGGACCTTGGAATCGTTTACCCAGTTCATGATATTTTCGTCTATATTGATCTTGTCGTCAATCACCCAGGGAGAAGTTACATTGTTGGAATAGGTACGATATGTATCGTTTACGGAGGATACGATCTTGTAGCCCTTCTCGCCGACAACCTTTGCAGTGGCATTGAAAGTAGCCCAATCCTTTACATACTCCTGAACCGCAGCGGGGTCATCCGTGCCAAAAACATCCTTGGCAGCTTCACGATTGTAGAACATAACTCCGGGACAGCCCTGCCAGGAAAGTCCCTTCAGGACGCCATCGGAATCCGTTACCACATCCTGTGTGTACTGATATTGATTGGCGATATCTGTGCTGGTGATTCCCAGATCTTCGATCGCCATGGTGTAATCTGAGTTTACATATTTCAATGCATAGTCAGCTTCCACCAGGAACATATCGATCTTGTCATCTGCAGCCGCGTTTGCCTGGTTCAGCAAAGTATCATCAAGATTGTTCTGATATGCATTGTCTTTGTTGGGAGTCTCATTCCACACTACGGACACGTCGCCGATCGTGCCATGAGTCTCGTCAATTTTTTCATAACCGGGATAAAATGCGACGATACGATCCCTGAACTCATTATTCCAGCAGTAGATATTGAGCACCTTGCCCTCTGCAGAACTGTCATTGTCGCCGCCACAGCCTGCCAGCATACCGGCGATCAGGGTCGTGGTCAGTAA
>JAIEKC010000230.1:0-4428 GCA_029064505.1 Acetatifactor sp. | reverse complement strand
CAGACGAGGCAGACTCAAAATCTGTTGTGGGCAACCACGTATGGGTTCAAGTCCCATCGCCGGCATTTGTAAAGATTGCTGAAAATCCTGATTTTAGGGTTTTTGGCATTTTTATTTTGCATTTTCATAGCTTATCCCCTGACTCACATGTCTTCACAAGGTTCCGCATCACACTCATACCGACACCGTCATCTTACTAATCCACACCATCAAATAAATGATCAAAATCAATTTTGACATTAGGAAACATATAGAGTGATAAATCTTCCTTATTTTCCTCCGTGACCTTTGCAATTAATTTGTAATCAGCTTTATCAACAGCGCTCTCGTCGGGGGATAAGACATAGATTTCTATCCTTTTCCTTCTCCAATCCGCAATCCAATATTCTGCAACCTCCACTTTTTTATACAATTCCATCTTTTCGTTTCGATCATATTGTTCTGTTGTGTCTGACAGAACTTCCATAACGAATCTGGGAACACCCAAAAAGTTTGTGGAACGCCTGTTTTTTATATCACAATTTATGGAAACATCCGGAATGATCGGCTTATTATCATTTTCTGCCCATTTATACTTTACACTGTCTCCAAAAACTCGACACAGGGAATTTCTCAATTGACAGCCAACACTTGTAACAAAATTATTGATAACGATGGGATGTTCAATGAACGTGTTTGCCATATCTTTCACATACAGGCTGTCCATTTCTGTCACCTCCGAATCGATTATGCCATTATTATAACAAATCTCACAACAAAACACGATCTATACAAACAGATTTCGCTTTGGGCAGCGCTTTCTGTTCAAACCGTTTTCATCTCCACCTGAATACTATTCCCGGACAACGTAACCTCCGCCAGACTGCCCACAATAAGCGGCATCATGGGAGGCAGATGCCCCAGATCCACATCCATGATCACAGGGACGCCCTTCCTGCCCGCCACCTCCAACACGGCATCATAAGCATCCAGTCCCATCATCTCCCCGCCGTTCAAGGGCCTGCCGATGAGAAAGCCTTTCACATGTCGGAACCACCCTGTCTCCTCCAGCTGCCACATAGCGCGGCGAATGGCAAACACATTCAGATCGCAGGCCTCCAGAAACCAGATAATGCCGTCGTCTTTGTATTTTTCCGCAAATTCCATGGTTTTATCAAACCGTGTACCGGACAGATTTACCAGACAGTCCAGACAGCCGCCGAGAAGTCTGCCGGAAAACCGAAGAAGCTCCCGCGTCCCAGTCTCCGAAAAACTTATTTCCTCTCTCCCCACAAAGCTTCTGAGCTGCACCGGCTCCGTCACATTGTACGGAACCAGAGGATGCGCCTCATCCTTCAACGATTCTCTCTCCCACAGCTCATAACCGTGTACGGACTTCCGTTCTCCTGTCAGCACCCCGAAGGCATCCTTTAATGCCTCATGCCAGGGTTCCATACCGAAAGCTCCCGCACAGGGACCATAGACGGAAGCCGTATCCGCCAGGGTAGCCAGCAGATATGTCAGATTCGTATTATCGGAATACCCCATGAACCACTTGGGCTTCATGTCAGCCAGCTTTTCAAAGTCCACATAGGGAAGGATCTCGCACATAAGCTCCCCGCCGCCGCAGGAGATCAGGCAGTCCACATCCTCCCTGCCGAACATCTCCATGACTTCCGAGCCGCATTTTTCGGGAGTGTTGCTGATCCCTACACCGGCACTCTCATAACAGTTCGGCCCCGGAACCGTTCTGTAACCCAACTCTTCCAATTTCTTCCGGGCATTATGAAAGACGCTCAGATAAGGCTCTGTTGCACAGCCAAAAGACGGCGCCATAAAGCCTATGCTTCCGCCCTTCTCTAAAAATTTCGGAAATCTCATCTTTCCCTCCAAAACCGGTTATTCTTCCATTCATTTATGTGAAGCTTCCGTCTCCGAATCCCCTTCCAAGGCATGCCTGATACAGGGCTGACGACTCCTCACTGCTGCGGCAGGAACGCTTCGGACGGAAATACCGCCACTGTCCCGAAACAGCCTTCCATACACATCAAATGCCGTCACTTCTCTGGAAACAGCTTATCATAGATATCAAATCCGTCAAAGGTTGCAAAATAGTCCTTCGGTGTCTCCGCCCGGCGGATCAGCTGTACGGAACCGTCCTCGTGAAGCAGAAGCTCCGCGGACTTCAATTTGCCGTTATAATTATAGCCCATGGCGAACCCATGTGCACCAGTGTCGTGGATGACAATGTAATCACCGGTCTCCACCTCCGGAAGCATTCTGTCGATGGCAAATTTATCATTATTCTCACAGAGAGAGCCTGTCACATCATATTTGTGGTCGCAGGGACTGTCCTCCTTCCCCAGCACGGTAATATGATGATAAGCGCCATACATGGCAGGCCGCATCAGATTCACCGCACAGGCATCCACACCCAGATACTCCTTGTGGGTATGCTTCTGGTGGATGACCCTGGTCACCAGATGACCGTAAGGCCCCATCATAAAGCGCCCCAGCTCCGTATAAATAGCCACATCCCCCATTCCCGCGGGAACAAGGACCTCCTCAAATACCTTTCTCACACTGTCTCCGATCACCCTGATATCGTTGGGTGTCTGGTCGGGACGGTAAGGAATACCGATACCGCCGGACAGATTGATAAATTTGATATGTGCCCCGGTCTGCTCCCTCAGCTGTACCGCCAGCTCGAAAAGCTGCTTCGCCAGGGTAGGATAATACTCGTTGGTCACCGTATTGCTTGCCAGAAACGCGTGGATACCGAAATTCTCCACACCTTTCTCCTTCAATATCCTGTACCCTTCAAACATCTGCTCCGTAGTAAAACCGTACTTCGCGTCGCCGGGATTATCCATGATATCCGTACCCAGGGAAAAGTATCCGCCGGGATTATAGCGGCAGCTCAGAGTCTTCGGCAGATAGCCCAGAGTCTTCTCCAGAAAATCAATATGGGTGATGTCATCCAGATTGATGGTAGCTCCGATCTTCGCCGCCAGTTCAAACTCCTCCGCCGGAGTATCGTTGGAGGAAAACATGATGTCCTCACCCCTTATGCCCATGGCATGGCTGAGCATCAGCTCCGTCAGGGAGGAACAGTCACAGCCGCAGCCGTACTCCCTCAGAATATCGATCAAAAAGGGGTTAGGGGTAGCCTTTACCGCGAAAAACTCCTTATATCCCTCATTCCAGGAAAATGCTTCCTTCAATGCTTTTGCATTCTCGCGGATACCTTTCTCATCATAAATATGAAAAGGTGTGGGATGATCCTTTACGATCTCCTCCACCATTTCCCTTGTCACAAATGCTTTTTTCTCCATTCCTATATCCGTACCTTTCCGACACTGCATATTTTCAGACCCTGTAGTTTTAATGTGCAGATTGTTGTCGTTTCATTCTTCCCAATTTCATTTATCACTATCCCACGGCTTGCCCGGACACTGCTTCTTTTTTCACGATCAGCCCATCCGTACAGGCAAAGTGCTCTTATCACCGTGTCCCACCGCTTGCCCGGACGCTGCTTCTTTTATCACTGTCAGCCCATCCGCGCAGACAGATACGTTTTCAACGCACTATATATTGAAACCTGCGCATTCTTTTCCATAAACAGTTACAATCGCATTTCCATATGTCCGGGCAGACATGTTTCAACGCCTGCCCACAGACAGCGATATTCTTTTTCACATACGGGCCCACACTCTACAGCAGCCTGCTGCGCATCTCCTCCGCCGTCAGGGGACTGAGATAGACCGGCGCCACATCAAAGACGGTCTTGCATCCTTTCATTCCCTCCCTGTTCATGCGGTAAGCCGCCCTGGCATAGGCAGTCAGAACGCAGGCGGTAAACTCCGGGTTGGAATCCAGCTTCAGGCTGTACTCAATCACATGATTATGCTCCCCCTTCCTTCCGGTCCTGCCTGTTCTCAGCACAAATCCGCCATGGGGAATTCCCGCATGGTCACGCTGCAGCTCCTCCTCGGTGATAAAGTGGACGGTGGTATCATAATCCGCAAAGTAATTGGGCATGGTCTTGATCTCATTCTCAATCCGGGTCCTGTCAGCGCCCTCCTCCGCAACCACGAAGCACTCCCTTGTGTGCTTCTGTCGGGTGGTCAGTTCAGGATTCTCACAGTTCCGCACCGCTTCCAGCGCGGACTCCACGGGAATGGTATACTGCTTTGCATCTTTCACCCCGGAAATCCTGCGGATGGCATCGGAATGTCCCTGACTGACACCCTTGCCCCAGAAGGTATAATCGCTGCCATCCCGCAGAATGGCATTGGCATAAAGCCTGTTCAGGGAAAACATGCCCGGATCCCATCCCACGGAAATCATGGCGATCTTTCCGCCCTCGGACGCCGCCCTGTCCACATTTGCGAAATGCTCCGGAATCTTTGCATGGGTGTCAAAGCTGTCCACCACATTAAAATATTT
>JAIEKC010000023.1:0-13165 GCA_029064505.1 Acetatifactor sp. | reverse complement strand
AGATTGGTATAAGAGACAGATCATGCCCTGTGTATCCAAGAAGCGCGAGGCCTCCCTTTCCTACATGAGAAGCGCGGGAGCGGGACAGGATGTGGATGTGGTGCTGACCACCAGGGAGCTGGTGCGTATGATCCGCGCGGAGCATATCAATCCCAGGTTCCTGAAGGAAGAGCAGTTTGATTCTCCCCTGGGCGAGAGTACCGGCGCAGGCGTGATCTTCGGTGTCACCGGGGGTGTGATGGAGGCGGCGCTGAGAACCGCATACGCCGTGGTGGAAGGACATAATCCCGATGCCGATGCCTTCCGGGCCGTGCGGGGCGAGAGCGGCAGAAGAGAGGCGGATTTCGTTCTGGGAGACAGGACATTACATACCTGCACCGTCAGCGGACTGGGGAATGCGGAAAAGCTGATGCAGGATATCATCAAGGGCAGGGTAAGCTATGACTTTGTGGAGGTCATGGCCTGTCCCGGCGGCTGCGTGGGCGGCGGCGGACAGCCCATCCATGACGGCTGTGAGCTGGCGGGCAGCCGGGGCGGCAGGCTGTATCAGCTTGACAGCGAGAGGCCGCTTCGATTCTCCCATGAGAATCCCGAGGTACAGAAGGCTTATGAGGAATTCCTCGGAAAGCCTCTCAGTCATAAGGCACATGAACTGCTTCATTCCGGCCATGTGAACGAACTGTATTTCGAGACCCATAATTATCTGTAGCGTGGAAATGAAAAAGGACTGCGGCAAGAGACACTTCATATAAGGAAGTGTCTCTTGTGATATTGCAGAGAATACTCTGCCGCCCGAAGGGTAAGCGGGCAACACTGATTTCGGCAGAGGTTTTGCATGCAACAGTCATTGATGGTCAGATCAGACAAACTATCATGCCCGGCACACTGTCGGAACTGTTATCAATCTGCCCCAATTTGGCGGTGCAGGGATTGAATTTGGGAAAAGATAGTAGTAAAATGTTAAGAAAAAGGAATCAGGAGGTAGTATAGGGGTGAAAAAGAGAACAAAAAGTCTGGTCTTCGCGATCATGCGTCTGTGTGCGGCGATCGCTGTCCTGACTGCGGTAGTGATCGGGGGGACGGCCATCTTATCGATCCGGACGCTCTCTCAGTCGGCTTATGTGGCATATGAGACGACGGTGGAAGACGGGTACCGGACAGAGATCAAGTCGCAGGTACAGAGTACCATGGCTGTATTGCAGAATGAATATGACCTGTTTCAGGCGGGAGAGAAGACGGAGGCGGAAGCAAAGAACGACGCAAAGGAGATCATCCGTACCATGCGTTACCGTGACGATCAGAGCGGTTACTTCTGGATCGACGATACGGAATACACACTGATCATGCATCCGATCCTTGTGGAGAACGAGGGGGCAAACCGCTATGATCTGGAAGATCAGAATGGTGTTATGATCATCCGGGAGATCATGAAGGTGTGTCAGACAGCGGAAAAGGGCGGTTTTAATCAGTTTTATTTCACTAAGTCGGACGGGGTCACAGTGGCACCCAAGCTTGCTTATTCTGAAATGTTCGAGCCCTGGGGCTGGATCGTCTCCACCGGCAATTACATAGATGATATGAATGTGGATAAAACGGAAATGATGGAATATCTGGACGGCCAGTATAACCGCATGCTGACAAGGATCAATACCATTTTCTGTATTACGATCGCAGTGGCGCTCCTTGCCGCTTTTATTTCCGGAAGGGCGATCGTTGCGCCATTAAAGAAAATACAGGAGTTTGCATCCCGGATCTCTCAGGGGGATCTGACAACGGATGTGAATGTGAAGAGCAGGAGTGAGATCGGACAGACAGCCGATGCGCTTCGGGTGGCGCAGGCAAATATGCGGCAGCTTTTGCTGGATATTACGGATGTATCCCAGGGTGTAAACGGCGTTTTGGAGAAGTTTGACACCACATTCCGCAATATGAAGGAATCCATTTCCCAGGTATCCCTTGCGGCGGAATCCATTGCGGAGAATGTGACCACACAGGCAGCTTCCACGGAGGATGCCTCCAATGATGTGGGCGTTATGGCGGACCGGATCAATCAGACCGACACGGAGGTGGAGAATCTGGACCAGAATGCAAAGGAGATGAGCCTGATCAGCCAGCGTTCCATGAACACGCTGAAGCAGTTGATCGAGGTAAATAACAGATCCAGAAAGAACATCTCCGATATGGCGGAGCAGACAAAGTACACCCACGAGTCCGCGCAGAAGATCCATGTGGCGGCAAATCTGATCAACGAGATCTCGGATCAGACAGCCCTGCTCGCGCTGAATGCCAGCATTGAGGCGGCAAGGGCAGGCGAAGCGGGAAGAGGGTTTGCGGTAGTTGCGGACGAGATCGGAAGGCTGGCAAACCAGTCGGCAGAGTCCGTGGTGCAGATTGACCGGATCGTGGGAGAACTGCAGGAGAATGCATCGAAATCGGTGGAAGCAATGGAAGAGATCAACACTTCCGTAGACCAGCAGGTTGCTTCGCTGACGGAGACACAGGAGGTTTTCACCAGGCTGCAGAAGGAGTTGAACATCTGTCTGGACTCCGTACAGCTGATCGACGGCATCACTGTGGAACTGGAGAGCCAGAGAGTCAATGTGACACAGTCCCTGGGAGTGTTGAGCCGCCTGGCACAGGACAATGCGGCGGTTGCGGAGGAAACTTCCGCCATGTCCACAGAGCTGACCAGGGTTGCGGACGATTCCGCACGGATCGTGTCGGAGATGGAAGAGAAGGTCAGCGTGCTGATCGAGAGCGTAAATAAGTTTACCTTGTAGGAGATTCAGCCGATTTCCGCAGGCTGATCGGAAGCGGTATCATAAATACAAATATGCTGAGCGACCTCAAAATGAAAGAAGATGTTCATTTTGAGGTCGTTTTTATTCCCGCGAGACGGGGTTATTGATTCGGTGAAAAAATCGGAATCTGCTATTGACACATGAGTGATTATGGTGTATATATAACATATAAACAGTGACGGCACAGTCATATGCACGTCACGGATAGTAAAGGCAGGTGAACAGATGAGAATATTGCAGAATTCGGGAGAACCCATCTATCAGCAGATCGCGGAACAGTTTAAGACGGATATCCTGGCGGGCAAATATAAACAGGGTGAATATTTGCCCAGCATCAGGGGACTGGCGAAGGAATTGAAGATCAGTGTCATCACCACCATGAAAGCATATGAGCAGCTGGAGTCGGAGGGCCTGGTGACAGCGGCCCAGGGAAAGGGTTTTTACGTCAATGCCCAGGACAGCGAGATGCTGAGGGAACAGCACCTGAGAAAGGTGGAGGACTCTCTGATGGAAGCCATGACAGCCGCGGAGATCGCGGGAATGAGTGATAAGGAGCTGGTGGATACACTGGAGACTTTACTGGCTATCAGAAAGAATGAGTGAGCTGATTCGGATAAAACGGTATTTGCTTAAGCGTTGTATCCGGTACATTGGCTGTGGATTGGAAAAGGAATATGCCGCACAGGCGGCGGAATGGAGGAGAGATATGAAAATGGATTATGTAATTGAGGCGCATGACATAAAGAAGAAATATAAGAGGTTTACCCTGGATATCCCCGAGCTTAAAATTCCCAGAGGATTTGCCACCGCTCTGATCGGGGAGAACGGCGCCGGCAAGACCACGCTGCTCAATATCCTGGCAGGAATCCTGCTGCAATATCATGGTAAGATCCGGTATTTTGACCAATACACGGATAAAGACCGGGAGGAGATCCCCGATGTAAAGGAGCTCATAGGATATACGGCTTCCGGAAGTTACTTTGTGGCCCAGTGGAAGCTGAAAGAGGTGGAGGATATCAGCGAAGCTCTGTTCCAGGGGTTCCACAGAGAGCGTTTCGAGCAGTGGTGCAGGGATCTGGCAGTGGGAGCCGGGGGCTGGGATCCGGGTCAGAAGGTTGCCTCCCTGTCCGACGGCAACCGGATGAAGCTGATGATAGCCGGGGTTCTGGCCAGGGATACGAAGCTTCTGCTGATGGATGAACCGGCTTCTCCGCTGGATCCGGTGATGCGCGACCGGCTTTGCGAGATCATCCGGGAGTATCTGGCGGAAGGAGACGGGCAGAGGAGTGTCTTCTTCTCCACCCATAATGTGGCCGACATGGAAAACGTCACTGATTATGCGATCATCATGGAGCAGGGTAGGATCGTGGAGCAGGGCTTTGTGGAGGATCTGAAGGAAAAATATGTGCTGGTCAAAGGGGATGCGGCGGATCTGGGAGCGGTGCAGGATAAGCTGTTCACATGCAGTTCTAACCAGTACGGCTTCGAGGGGATCTGTCTGGCGGATAAGCTTGACCGGCTGGCCGGCTGCAATGTGAGCATGGAAAGACCCGGTCTGACCCAGATCAGCGTGGCGGTCATGAAACATTTCTCGAGAGTGACAAAGGGGTGAGAGGATGAAGCGGAAATTAAAGTGCTATCTGGCATATACAACATTGACATACCGGATCCTGGGGGTGGTGCTGATCCCCTGCGCCTTCTGGCTGCTGTGCGTGGCCGTGCTGTGGTCAAAGTACGGCGGCATTATGGGAGCGGTGCAGCCTGACAGCGCAGGAAATTACACCTTTTATATTTGGCTGTGCATGTATATGGTGTTTTATGAAATCTATACGGATTACTGGGTTTTGGGAGGCTGTTTCTCGGACGCGGGGAAAGGCTTGAGATATTTCAGGACTTCCTGCAGAGGGGAGGAGGTCATAAGAAATATTGCGGCAGTAGATCTGTTGAGGAGATTTCTCTACTGTATGATCTTTTCCGGAATCATCTTTCTATTTACGGGATGGGAAGCGGTTATTGTTGCCGGCCTGGTCATGTACTGTGTGATCGTGGGCGTATTGAACGGAAGCAGACATTATGACGGTTTGCAGAGAAGTTCAGGAATTGCGATTCTGTCACAGGTAGTACTGGCACTGATCAATACTTTAAATATCATACTGCTGGATCTGGCGGAAGGCCGGAAAGCCGTTATGCTGACAGGTCTGATCCTGCTGTACGGTGTGCTGGCATTCTGCCTCAGCAGACTTATGGTACGGCGCATAGTGATCCGGATCCGGGGCGGGAAAGACTGACGTCCGGGAGACAGACAGAAGGCCTGCCTGAGCAGGCGGAGAGGGATAGGAGTGAATAGGAATATGAGAAAGAACAAATGGAAAGATATCAGAACCTGCATGAAATTAATAAAATACGGTATGAGTGCAAAGCAGTCTGTTGGTACAATGATCCTGTTTATTGTCATTGGGGTCACCTTTGAGATGATGTGGGTACTGGGATTTTACGAAGGAGTTTTCAGGAACACGACACTGGACTTCGGGGCGCTGTTCCTGTACAGCGCGGCAATGTATCCCGCCCAGATCCTGATGACTCTGGATATCAGCGGTATGGTGCAGGCATCTCCCTTTAAAAGGACGATACAGAACAGCGCGGCATCTTTTGCCTGCCTTTGCGGTAATCTGGCGGTATTTGCGATCGTGCTGCTGATCCGCCTGGCGGGAGCACATATCCTGCCGGAGAGGGCGGCTGTGATATGGGATACACTGCCTGCTGTGGGCGTTATGGGATTGGCGCTGAGCGTCATGGGAGCGCTGCTGTATAAATTCTACATTGTGAGCATCATAGCGCTGGCTGTGATCTTTGGGGTTTATGGAGGCTTCATAAGCATAAGCCGCATGGGGGCGTCGAATGGATCCGCCTTCCCTCTGCCGGCATCGATAGTGCTCTGCATTGTCATGATACTTCTGGGCAACGGGCTTCAATATCTCCTGACAGGATTGTTCTATAAACGCCCCTTTTCCAAGGGAGCATTCGGCAATGCGGCGGGGAAGAAATTTGTCTAGAGCGTGTTTGTAAATGCTCTAAAATCCTTTTTTCTTCAGATCTGCCACAAGCTGCACATAGAACTCCCGGACGTCAAACTCCGGGAGATTTTCTCTGTTCAGATCGATCATATCCCCGTGGGAGATGCCCCGGTTTCCCTTCACGGTCAGAAGGCGGTATTCCGTTCCCCAGGGAAAGGACCTGTAACCCACCAGTCCGTCGTTTGCCCCGTCGAAATGCCTTGCCAGCACATAAGTAAAATTGAGGGGAAAGCGTCCTCCCACGGCCCGGCTCAGCCGGGAACCGATGCTCTGGTAATAAACACCTGAAATATCAGGTGTTCTTTTATTGAATTCCAGACAGGCGGAGGCGGTGAGATCTCTCACAGCGCCCAGAAAGTCCGGATCAGGGTCTCCCAGCTTTTTCAGCGCGGCATTGTATGTCCTTGCCACAACCGCCTGCTGCTTCGGAGAGATCCTGGTAAGCAGGTGATCGGCAAACTCACAGCCCCTGTGGGGAGTGCTGACGGTGGTCAGGGAAGCCACATGCTCTGCGATGCCGGGGAGCTGCAGGGCGGCCCTTGCATCCAGCCCTCCCTTGGAGTGGGCGATGATATTGACCTTCCCGCAGCCCGTTTCCTTTATGATCTGCAGGATGCGGTCTCCGATCTCACGTCCGCTGTGGGACACGGAGGCGGCGGACTGGTGATTGCCGTAAAATACACGGGCGCCGTTTGCCTCCAGCTCTCCGGGGATGCGTCCCCAGTAGTTGAAATAACGGAAATCCCGGAAGAAGACGCCGTGTATCATCAGGACGGGGTACTTAGTGGCGCAGATCCGTTCCTGCCGGCGCCTTTCGTTACATAAGAGCTTTTCGTTTTCGAAGGCAACCTCCCCTGCCACCGTACGGATGATGATGCCCAGTACGATCAGGTGAACGACAGGCAGCATGCCGCAGATGACGCCGATGACACGGATCCGTATGCCCAGCTGCACGGAGGAAGTGTAGACCCGGATAATGCCGTTCCAGAAAACCAGCGCTTCCAGGAGTATGGCCGACAGAGAGTTGACGATCCATAACCCGGGGTCCGCGATGGGGGTGCCCACAGGCAGCAGCCTGAAACAGCCGCACAGGAAGAAGATTATGGAGCAGGCAGAGGAACTCAGGAACAGGACCAGCAGCCTGCAGCCGTCACAGCAGACTTTCAGCCGTCCCGTCCTGGGCCGTAAGGGGAAGAACACGGGAAAAATATGTATCCAGATATACAGGAGCGCTGCAAATATCCATAACAGCAAGGAGGAAGGTATCCATACAGACATGGAGGCAGTGCGCGGCATTTTAAGAATTTTGTCCACAGCATACAGGTTGCATACCGTAAACAGGATGATGGTATAAAATAAGAAGTTCAGTACTTTTAAGATCAGGTTTTTCATTATCTGTTATCAACATGCCTTTCTCATAAATTTACGAATAGTTTGACTCTGTTCACTATTATAATGGAAAGCAGTCCCTTTGGTAAAGGGTTATTTGTCTGGAACGGATGTAAGAAATACTATTGACATTGCGAAACTACTGTGGTAGTGTGTATGAACTACTGCAGTGGTTTGATATGAAACAATCTGCTGACGGGCGGAAAAGGAGTGGGAGCATGGATATCAAGCTGTTTGATTCGGAATTAAAGGTAATGGGAGTGCTGTGGAAGAGGGGGGATACCACCGCTAAGCAGATCTCCGATATTTTGAAGGAGGAGATTGGGTGGAATATGAACACCACTTACACGTTGATCAAACGGTGTATCAATAAGGGAGCCATTGAGCGGCGGGAGCCGAATTTCATGTGTCACGCCCTGATTCCACGGGAGGTAGTTCAGGCAGCGGAGACGGATGAGCTGATCGACAAGATCTACGACGGATCGGTGGATAAGCTTTTCGCGGCGCTGATCGGCAGAAAGAAAATGTCCAGGGAACAGATTGAGAAATTGAAGCAGTTTGTGGAGGAATCGGAATAAGTGTGGTGAGGGTAAATCTGCCGTTTATGAGTATCTATGGCGGAATGATGATTCTGGTGGTGCTGTTTCTCAGGCTGCTGCTGCATAGCAGGCTGCCTAAAAGGATCTTTTCCATCCTGTGGTGTGTCGTTTTGCTGAGGCTGCTGGCACCCTTTTCGGTGGATGCGCCTTTCAGTGTCTTTTCCGTATTACGGGAGCAGATGACAATATTGACGGATCCTGGTCCGGCAGGCGGAGAGGACCGACTGGCGGAATTGTTTCCGGAAGGACTGTATCCCCGGGCTGCCTTCGGATCCGCTGATGGCCGGAGTGCTGCCGGTATCGGGGCATCTTCCGGAGGCGGAAATGCTTCAGAGATCAGCGGAGCTTTTGGCGGAAGGAATGTATCGGGGATCAACGGAGTTTCTGACGGCGGAAATACGGCCGTGATCAACGGAAGCCGCAGCGGAGAGAATGCGGCCGATATCGGCGGAACCTTCGGCGGCGGTAGCCCGGCGGCTGACCACAGACGGGCAAAGAAGAGTTTCTCCTGCGGATCGGGAAATGGTCCCTGTTGCGGAAAATCGGAATGGCGGGCACCATGCTGTTTGCGTCAGTATTTCTGACACTGTACCTCAACTGTCTGAGAAGGTTTCGGACGGCGCTGCCTGTGGAGGATCCGGAGGTGGAACAGTGGCTGGGAAGAAACAGGCTGCTCAGAAGAGTGAGAGTATGCCGGTCCGACCGGATCTCCTCGCCTCTGACCTATGGGCTTGTCCGTCCTGTGATATTGCTGTCAGGATTCCCGGGACGGGAGGGACAGAAGCTTAAGTATATCCTGCAGCATGAGATGGTGCACATCCGCCGGTTTGACGGAATTTGGAAGCTTGCAATGACGGCAGCTCTGTGTTTACACTGGTTTAATCCACTGGTGTGGGTGATGTATATATTATGAACCGCGATCTGGAACTGTCCTGCGATGAGGCGGTGCTGCGTGTTTTCGGTGCTGAGGCGAGAAAGGGTTATCCCTGACGCTGATCGGAATGGAAGAGAGCAGGCAATTACCGGTGATATTGTACAGCAGTTTCGGGAAGAACGCGGTGGAAGAGAGGGTAGGTGAGATCATGAGATATAAGAAGAAAACGAAGATCGCCGCCGGCACGGGAGCAGTGCTGGTCCTGGCAGTGGTCTGTATGTTTGCCACTACATCGAAAGCGGGAGAGAACACCGGGGAAGCGGATAAGGATCCGGTGGGAGCGGATATTTCCGCATATCTGCCCATGGATCCGCCCGCAGGATATTCCGGGGAATCCGACAGCCGGGATGGAGCGGCGGGATCCGGTGGGGAAGAGGGAACGGAAGTTCCTTTCGAAAATATGGCGGAAAATACGGCCGGCGGAGAAAACGCATACCGCCTGACCTATATAAAGGAGGGCATGCCGGAGTCGGAGCCTGCGCAGCTGGTGACAGGACAGGGATATGACATTCTGCTTCCCCGGAAGGGCTGGTCTGCTTTTGGACCTGACGGATGGATGAGTGAACAGAATAGTGAGGTGGAGCTGTGGGTGGCTCATTTCACCGCGGCGGGTTCCGATTACGAGGGCTTTGACCGGGAGCAGATTGTGGAGGCGCTGCTGGGACAGGGGTATCAGGAATCGGATAACGATTGTTATTGGATGCATGTTGAGGCAGAGGACAGAATGAGCATGGTGGAACTTCACAGCGATGATGCGGGGGATATCTGGGGTGTTTTCTACACTTATCCCGACGAGGCGGAAGACGGCTGGGGTGTAGAGCTGAGAACCATAGCGCAGACTTTTTCCATTAACCGATCCGGACTTGGGGAAGGCGCTTCTGCCGGAGGGGAAACGGAGGAAAAAATGGCGGAGGCAGCCATGGCCAAGTGGTTACTCCAGAGATTCAGGGATGCATCCGCGGAGGAAGACCATGACAGTATAAAGTAGCATCTTGCGAAGGGCTATGAGGTCGATACGGATATTCTGGAGGAGATCAGGGAATGGAAAGAAGGGGAGATCCATGTGCGTTTTCATCCGACGGGTGATCATTGCGTGGTATCCATACAGGTTATAACAACGGAGAGCCGGGAGGATTCCTACGATTATCTGACAGTGGAACTCCTGAAAGAGGGGGAAGATTGGAAAATTTGCTTTATGGGGCTGGAAAAGTGACGAACATCTATTGACTTTTCCATAAATTAGGTCTATACTCGCTTTAGATGAATGATGATAACCAGAGTAAGAGTGGCTTGCAAGCCACTCTTACTTGCTTGTGTGAATAAAACAGCAGAAAAAGGAGGCATCCCATGTCCCGAAGGGAAGAGTATGAGACAAAGACAGAACAGTTACTTGCTCCCATAGCGGAAGCGAATCAGGTTTCCATCTATGATGTGGAGTATGTGAAGGAGGGCAGCGATTACTATCTGAGAGCCTATATCGACAAGCCGGAGGGAGTCAATATCCGGGACTGCGAGAATGTGAGCCGCGCTCTGTCGGACGCACTGGACGAAGAGGACTTTATCCCTGACGCCTATATCCTGGAGGTGAGCAGCCCCGGTCTGGGCCGTACCCTGAAAAAGGATAAGCATCTGCAGGCCAGTATCGGGCAGGAGGTGGAGATCAAACTGTTCAAGCCCATTGACAAGTGTAAGGAATTTTCCGGTACGCTGGAAAGCTTTGATGCGGAGAACATTGCCATACGGGAAGGGGAAAGTACCAGGACCTTTGCACGTTCGGACGTGGCGCTGATACGGCTGGCGTTTGATTTTTAGGTATATATGTAATAGCAGATCAAATACACGATAACATAAAGTTTGGCATACGCCGGAATGGAGGAAATGATGAACAAGGAATTAATGGAAGCACTTGATATTTTAGAGAAGGAGAAGGAGATCAGCAAGGAAACTTTATTTGAGGCAATTGAGAATTCACTGCTCACGGCCTGTAAAAATCACTTTGGCAAGGCGGATAACGTGAAAGTGGAGATTGACCGCGAGACCTGTGATTTTCTGGTGTATGCCGAGAAGGAAGTGGTGGAGACTGCCGAGGATGTGACGGACAAATGCCTTCAGATTTCTCTGGAAGATGCAAGAGAGCTTTCCAGGAGAGCCAATGTGGGCGATATCCTGAATGTGGAGATCAAGTCCAGGGAGTTCGGGCGGATCGCCACCCAGAATGCAAAGAATGTTATCCTGCAGAAGATCCGCGAGGAAGAGAGAAGCGTCATCTACAATCAATATTATGAAAAAGAAAAGGATGTTGTCACCGGCGTGGTGCAGCGCTATATGGGCAAGAACATCAGCATCAATCTGGGCAAGGCGGACGCTGTGCTGAGTGAGAGCGAGATGGTGAAGGGAGAGGTATTCCGTCCTACGGAGCGTATCAAGGTCTATATCCTGGAGGTCAAGAGCACTCCCAAAGGTCCGCGCATCAATGTCAGCCGCACTCATCCCGAGCTGGTCAAGAGACTGTTCGAGTCCGAGGTTACGGAGATCAAGGATGGCACGGTGGAGATCAGGAGTATTGCCCGTGAGGCGGGAAGCCGTACCAAGATCGCGGTGTGGAGCAATAATCCCAATGTGGACGCGGTGGGCGCCTGTGTGGGTATGAACGGCGCCAGAGTCAATGCCATTGTGGAGGAACTGCGGGGAGAGAAGATCGATATCGTAAACTGGGATGAGAATCCCGGACAGCTGATCCAGAACGCGCTGTCTCCCGCGAAGATCGTTGCCGTATTTGCGGATCCCGACGAGAAGACTGCCAAGGTGGTGGTACCGGATTATCAGCTGTCCCTTGCCATCGGCAAGGAGGGTCAGAATGCCAGACTGGCGGCCAGACTGACCGGATATAAGATAGACATCAAGTCCGAGACGCAGGCAAAGGATGCTCCCGGCTTCCGCTATGAGGACTATCTGGATTACGAAGAGGAAGAATATGACGAGGGCGGACAGGACGGCTATGGATCTGAGGAATATGAGTCCGACGGATATGCGGCAGGAGGCTATGGATCGGAAGAATATGAGTCCGACGACTTTGGAGCCGATGGTTATGAGGCGGAAGGATACGCGCCTGACGGCTCTGAAACCGGAGGTTATGAGGCGGAAGAATATGCGCCCGACGGCTATGGAACCGGAGAAGATGAGGCGGAAGGCTATGAGACCGAAGGATATGTGTCTGAAGGAGATGATACTGAGGGCGATGAACCGGGAGAATACGGGGACGAGGATGAGGAGTAAGAGGGTATATGGCTAAAAAGATTCCTTTAAGGCAGTGTGTCGGCTGCGGTGAAATGAAAGGGAAAAGGGACATGCTGAGAATCCTCAGGACAGCCGAAAATGAAATTTGTCTGGACGCGACAGGCAAAAAGAACGGAAGAGGCGCATATATTTGCAGGAGCAGGGATTGTCTGGTTCGGGCGCGTAAGAATAAAGGGCTGGAGCGCTCCTTCAAAATGAGTATTCCCAATGAGGTATATGATACTCTGGAAAGGGAGTTTGAGAATCTTGAGACAGAATAAAGTTTTTTCCCTTTTGGGAATCGCCATGAGAGGACGAAATCTGGTCAGCGGCGAGCATCAGACTCTGGAAGCGGTGAAAAAAGGTTCCGCCATGCTGGTGATCATTGCGGAGGATGCATCCGATAACACCAAAAAACTGTTTTCCGATAAGTGTTCCTTTTACAAAGTCCCGGTTTTCAGGTACGGAACAAAGGAAAGTCTGGGACGGGCAATCGGAAAAGATATGCGGTCGTCGGTATGTGTATGCGATGAGGGACTGGCGGATGCTATGATCAGACAGCTGGAAAAAGAGTTATGTGAGGAAAGTTAAGTTCTGCCTTGGGATGTTGAAGTGCAGGAACGGATCATATTGCCGCAGACGGCAAATGAATGTAGGAGGAGAAAGAATGGCGAAAATAAAGGTACATGAACTCGCTAAGGAATTAGATAAGCAAAGCAAAGACATTCTGAGTTTTTTACAAAAGAAGGGCATAGAGGCGAAGGTTGCCCAGAGCTCTATAGAGGAGGCGGCGGCAGAGATGGTGCGTAAGGCATTTGGCGGCAGCGGAGCCGGGGAGGAATCTGCCAGGGAGGCCGGTACGGAGAAGTCCGGGTCCGTGGCAGCAGGAAAAACGGTGAGTGCGGCAGAACAGACAGCGGCGAAGGCAGGGAAAGCGGAAGCGAAGACAGGAAATGCGGAAGCGAAGGCAGGGAAAGCGGAAGCGAAGACAGGAAATGCGGAAGCGAAGGCAGGAAAAGCGGAAGCTAAGGCAGGGAAAGCGGTAGCGCACGCAGAGACAGAGCAAACTGACGAAGGGAGTGAGGGACAGGA
>JAIEKC010000229.1:0-4428 GCA_029064505.1 Acetatifactor sp. | reverse complement strand
GCGATGAAGTGGGCAAGATTGCCAGAGCAATGTATTCCCTGATAGTGAATTTTTCGCAGATCATTCTCAATATGCGTAATTCCGTTAAGGATATGGATGAGTGCACTACCCAGTTCAGCCAGAATTTTGACAGCATCACCCAGTCTATTAATGATATCAATGTGGCAGTGACTGAAATTGCGGAGGGAGCTACCCATCAGGCGGCGAATACCCAGAATGTAGGGCAGAGCATGAATGATATGGGCGATGCAATCACCAAGACCACCGAGAGCGTCAGCGAATTGAGCAACAGTGCGGTTGTGATGAAGAAGAATAACGAAACAGTGAATGCCGTCCTGAAGGAATTACAGGACATCAGCGTCAGAACCAGTAAGTCTGTGGATGAAGTGCAGAAGCAGACGAACCTGACTAATGAGTCCGCACAGGCGATTCATTCCGCTACGGATATTATCGCAGGCATTGCCAGCCAGACGAACCTTCTTTCCCTGAACGCCAGCATTGAAGCCGCAAGGGCAGGTGAAATGGGTAAGGGTTTTGCAGTGGTGGCAGAAGAGATCAGAGGTCTTGCAGACCAGTCAAAAGAATCAGCGGCACAGATTCGGGGGATTGTGGAAAATCTGATTCAGAATTCCGATCACAGTGTAGAGATCATGAATGGTGTAGTGGATGAGATTTACCAGCAGAATGAAAAACTGAATGTGACCCAGAATGCATTTGACAGTCTGAATCAGGAGATCTTCAAGGTGGTAAACGCTATTGAAGCTATTTCCAAACAGATCGACAGCATCGAGCAGTATAAGAACGGAGTTATAGAGAGTATCGAAGGCCTTTCGGAGATTTCGCAGAATAATGCGGCAAGCACCGAAGAGACAGCCGCTACCATGGATCAGCTGACTCAGATCATTAGCGGATGCAGGGAGGCAACTGCCGAACTGGTGAAGATTGCCGGTGAGCTGCGCCAGAACACACAAAAGTTCAAGATGTAAACAAAGGATCGTGACCAGAGGCAGGTTTTCCTGCCTCTTTTTTGAATTAGGCCCCATGGCGGAGTTGACAATTAATCAGTTACTTGCTATATTTATTAAGATGTGTAAAAAAATGCCATACAATGAATGGTATTCAGGTTTATGCCTGATAACGCAGTTTTATCAAGGAAAACGGATTGAGGTGTTTGAAATGCAGAAGAGAGTTTTTCAGTTGCTGGTTGACAATACATCCGGTGTTTTGAGCCGTATTTCAGGTCTCTTTTCCAGAAGAGGCTACAATATCGAAAGTATCACCGCAGGTGTGACCGCGGATTCCAAGATCACACGGATCACTATCGTGGCGTCCGGCGACGAGGAGATACTGGAGCAGATCGAGAAACAGGTGGCAAAGCTGGTGGATGTCCGTGATATCAGAGAGTTGAAACCGGAGGAGAGCGTTTACCGTGAACTGATCATGATAAAGGTGAGGGCTACCGCAGAACAGAGACAGAGTATCATTGCCGTGACGGATATTTTCCGTGCCAAGATCATCGATGTATCACCGGAGAGCCTGATAATTGAGCTTACCGGCAACCAGCAGAAGATCGATGCCTTTATCGGACTGCTGGACGGCTATGAGATCCTTGAGATTGCCAGAACCGGTATTGCGGGCTTATGCAGAGGCACGGACAAGGTTATCCATATCGAAGAGTGAAATATATCCATGTTAGCTCCAGGGCAAAACCTGTCAGTTATATATCATGAAAGAGCAGAGTACACTTCCGAAGAAGGGACGTGTATATCAAATGTAAATGGAGGAAAGAAAAATGGCAAAAATTTTTTATCAGGAGGACTGTAATCTTTCTCTTCTGGAGGGAAAGACCATTGCGATCATCGGTTACGGCAGTCAGGGACATGCGCACGCGCTGAATCTGAAGGATTCCGGCTGTCATGTGATCATCGGTCTTTATGAGGGTTCCAGATCCTGGGATAAGGCAGTTAAGCAGGGATTTGAAGTATATACCGCAGCGGAGGCTGCAAAGAAGGCTGACATCATCATGATCCTGATCAACGATGAGAAACAGGCCGATCTGTATAAGAAAGATATCGAGCCCAATCTGGAGGCAGGCAACATGCTGATGTTCGCCCATGGCTTCAATATTCATTTCGGATGTATCGTGCCTCCCGCAGATGTGGATGTTACCATGATCGCACCCAAGGGCCCCGGACATACCGTTAGAAGCGAGTATCAGGAAGGCAAAGGGGTTCCCTGTCTGATCGCAGTGGAGCAGGATGCTACCGGCAAGGCACAGGATCTGGCGCTGGCTTACGCCCTTGGTATCGGAGGTGCAAGAGCGGGTGTTCTGGAGACCACTTTCCGTACCGAGACAGAGACCGATCTGTTCGGAGAGCAGGCAGTACTCTGTGGCGGCGTATGCGCATTGATGCAGGCTGGCTTTGAGACTTTGGTTGAGGCCGGCTACGATGAGAGAAATGCATACTTTGAGTGTATCCATGAGATGAAGCTGATCGTAGATCTGATCTACCAGAGCGGCTTCGCGGGAATGAGATATTCCATTTCCAATACGGCTGAATACGGCGATTACATTACCGGTCCCAAGATCGTTACCGAGGAGACCAAGAAGGCTATGAAGAAGATCCTGAGCGATATCCAGGACGGCACTTTCGCTAAGGATTTCCTGCTTGATATGTCTCCCGCAGGCAGACAGGTTCACTTCAAGGCTATGAGAAAGCTGGCTTCCGAGCATCCTTCCGAGAAGGTGGGTGAGGAGATCAGAAAGCTTTACAGCTGGAACAATGAGGAAGACAAGCTGATCAATAACTGATATAGCAAATCTCAGTATTCATTGTGTCAGATTATGCACGATATCTTCTGTGCATCGTGATTCATATCAATAAAATTCCGTGGGGATGCTGTTATGGCATCCCCACGTTTCAGTCTATAGGAAACTTACAAATTTTCTTTAGAAATTCTTTTGGTTTTTCTGATGTTGACATTTACTTTTCAGGTTTATGCTTTTTTCATATCAATCAGGGAGAGCTCCGGAGAAAGCTTCTCCGCACACGGAAGAATACCCGGCGAACGGACTCTGTTTTCAACAGGTATCCGCCCCGTGAGTTTATGCCGCCGGTGGCTGCATGCCGGGAAGTGTGGAAGGCGTCCGGGAGCGTCCGGGAAGATGAGGAGGAGAAAAGCATGGATATTTCTACATTAACCCTTTATTTTACAAAATACGGAGCAGTGGCGATCTTTGTGATCGTGCTTCTGGAGTATATGAATCTGCCCGGTTTCCCGGCGGGGATCATAATGCCTCTGTCAGGTATTATGGCAGCCAAAGGAAATATCAGTTTCTTCTGGGTCATGGTGATCACTGTGGCGGCGGGCCTTTTGGGAAGCATGCTGTTGTACGCGCTGGGAAGAAAAGGCGGAGAGGTATTCCTGCGGGCCTACACAAAGCGATTTCCAAAGCAGAAGGAGCCTCTGGAGAAGAATCTGGAATGGATCAGATCCAAGGGAAGCATGGGAGTCTTTGTGGGAAAGCTTCTGCCCATGATCCGGACCATCGTGTCGATTCCGGCAGGAGTGATACGGATGAACCTGGTGAAATATGTGACGGCCTCCACCTGCGGGATTTTTCTCTGGAATCTGGTGTTTGTGGGAGCCGGGTATCTGATGGGAGATCAGGTGTTTGAATTGTTGGGGAAAATCTGAGTGGAAATCTGAACTGTTACGATCTGAAAAGATCTGCAAATTGAGGAAAGGCAAGTGATTACGATGAGAATAGCATTGATGACAAATAATTATAAACCGTTTATGGGAGGGGTTCCCATTTCCATTGAGAGACTTAAAAGAGGTCTGGAGGCGCTGGGACACCGGGTGACAGTGTTCGCGCCCACTTATGAGGAACAGGTGGAAGAGGAAAACGTTTTCCGCTACGCCACCTGTATGAAAAAATTTATCGGAGGCATCGTGCTGCCCAATCCCTTTGACCGGCGGATCGAAAAAGAATTCAGAAAGCATGACTTTGATATTATCCATGTACATCATCCCATGCTCATCGGCAGAACGGCAGTATATTTATCGAAAAAGTACAATGTGCCGCTCACCTTTACTTACCACACCAGATATGAGCAATATGTGGAATGCTATACAAAGTCCAGACTGATCGAGAGACTGACACCCTTGTATCTTCGCGCTTTTATGAGACATTGCCGTTTTATCTTTGCACCCACCCAGGGAATGAAGGATTATCTGGTGGAAAAATGTAAGATATATCCGGAACAGATCGGCATCCTGCCCACAGGCATCGAAGAAGCTAATTTTCAGGTGGAGGAGAGCGCAGCCGCCAGGATCAGGGAACAATATCAGGCGCAGGAAATGCCTCTGCTGATCACCGTATCCAGAATGTCTCAGGAAAAGAATGTGGAATTCCTGCTAAAG